>JANQHM010000220.1 GCA_028282645.1 Candidatus Gastranaerophilales bacterium | reverse complement strand
AAATTAAATTTCAGATTTCTCTTTGGAATGAGCTTATAAAAAATAAAATTGACCATTTCATTTTTTAACGCTCCCGCTTCGCTATTCAGAGAATATCTTACTTTATTAGTGTTTACCTGATTAAAGAATCTGAAAAGTATTTTAGAGTTAGTATATAAAGAAAGTCTTTTTTTTTACAAGGAAGTATATAAGGATTTAAGGAGTGACTTATGGCAATAAGCATGAGTGGTGTGGGATCAGGGTTACCTGTAAATGATTGGATTAATGCACTAGTCCAAGCTGACTCAATTCCTTTAAACAATTATGAAACCGAAAAAAGCGAACTAAAAACAGCGCAAACAACTCTTAAAACAGTAAAATCCAAATTTACATCTTTAAGATCAGCCGTAGAAAAAATAACAGATGCTAATCTATCTCCTGCATTTGACTTATTTGATAAAAGAAGCGTTTCAAGCTCTGATAAAACTGCCGTTGCTGCTCTTGTAAATACAAAAGCAGTTGCTCAAAACATTAACGTTAAAGTTGAAAACCTGGCAACATCAACAAAAGCAGAAAGCTTAACAAGTATTGCAAAAAACTCGGAAGGTTCTGAAAAAATTACATCACTAGGTAATGGTCAAGGAACCACAGGCACGTTCAGCTTTTATGTTGATGGAGAAAAACACGAGTTTGAAATAGAAAAAAATGACACTCTAAATGATGTCCTGGATAAAATTAACGAAAAAACAACTGATACCGGTGTAAGCACAGAATTAACCGATGGAAAGTTAAAATTATCATCCGCAAATACATCTAATTTTGTACTTGGTTCAAGTAGTGACACAAGTAATTTTCTTAATATAACACATCTATCAACAGCAAAAATAACTGAAGACGATTCTTACTCAAGTGAATATAATATAAGCAGCCTGGACACCTCAGGCAAAGTATTAAGTACGGCAAATTTAGCTGATGGTATTACAGCAGGTAATTTTACAATCGGCAATGCTAATTTTACCATTAATGAAAACACCGTTCTTTCTGACTTGGTTGGAGAAATTAATAGCAATGAAGATGCAGGAGTAATCGCCTCAATAGATTTGTTAAATAATAAATTAAACCTGGTAGCAAAAGACGCAGGACAAGTTGCTATAAATCTTCAAGAGGGTGACGATAACAACGAAACAGACAACAGTAACTTTTTAACTAAAATGGGTTTAATAACCGAAGAAGGTGACAGCCTATCCGCGCAAACCTTAGGGACAAATTCAAAGTTTTACCTTAATGGTTCGGCAAATACGATAGAAGCAACTTCCAATGTTGTAACCGGAGATATTACAGGTTTAACCGGCGTAACCTTAAAATTAAAAGCAGTCACCCCCGATGATGAAGACCCTATTGAAATAAAAATAGAACAAGACACAGATGCCTTAACTTCTGCTGTGAATAGTCTAATAAGTAAAGTAAATGATGTGATTACAGAAATAGATAGCACAACCGACTTTGAAGGCGATTTAAGCGGAGAGTACTCCCTAAAGTCATTCAGAAATACCATGAAAATGACAATGTCCAATAGGGTAGACTCGCTTGATGAATATACAACAACTGCTCAAATTGGTATTTCAACAGGAGAAGTCGGTCTTAGTAAAAATGCTGATATTTCCAAATACAGTCTTGATACAGAAAAATTTCTTGAAGCATTGGCTGCAAATCCTGATGATGTAAGGGCTTTATTAATAGGTGACAAAGAAAAAGGTGTAACAGGTATCCTGGAGCAACTGGAGGAAAGAGTAGAAAGCATGCTTGATCCTGTAAACGGTTATTTTGCATCCAGAAACGAAACCTATATTACTATGATACAAGATGTAGACGACTCTATTACAAAAACCAAAGAGCGCATTGAAAATCAACGAAAAATATATGAGTTAAAATTTGCCAGCATGGACAGAGCTATTTCTGAAATGCAAAGCCAAAGTGCCTTCTCTACGATGTATGGCATATAAAAATACCATATAGAAAAAACGACCTTTAAGGTCGTTTTTTCTAATCATCTATTATATTTTAAATAGTTTTTCTATTTTATTTTGTTGATACTTTTTTATTTACTGCTCCCGGAACATTTTGCCAGTTAGCTGCCATGATTTTTTTGAATGCCTTTAAAGCTGTATCTTCTAATTCACCTAATTCATCAGCTTGCATAATAAGTTCCCTTAGAGGCAGTAATGCTTTTTGATCTCGAAGTACTCCCAATGCCGCCGCTGCACCAGCTCTTACCAATTCATTTTCTTCTTCATTTTTTAATACTTCTATTAAGGCTGGAACTGCTTCGGTATCACCAAGTTTACCAAGTGACGTAACAGCATAGATCCTTACATTAACCCATTCATCTTTTAACATTTTAATAACGGGCTTAACTGCTTTAGTATCGCCTAACTCACCAAGAGCTCTTGTTGCATCACAACGTACATTAACTTTTTTATGTTGAGTAGATTCAATTAAAGCATTTACTGCAATTGGTCCTATTTCAATTAAAGCATCAGTTGCTGTAATACAAACTTGACTATTTTCATCACTTAGAGCTTCTACCAGTGGTTCTACCACTTCTTCACCGCCTAAACGTCCCAGAGCTCTTGCCGCTCTTACTCTAACGTCTACATTTCGATCTTCTCTTAAGGACTCAATTAAGTGAGGAGTTGCAGATATATCACCAAGTTCTCCTAAAGCTCTTGCTGCATATAGTCTCACTGATCCATTTTTATCATTTTTTAATACGTTTATTAAAGGCTCAACTGCTCTTGAATCACCAAGTTCACCTAAAACACGGGCTGCGTTGTAACGAACTTTTTCCGAATTACTATTTCTTAATTCATATATTAACTCATCAAAAGTTTTTTCGCTTCTTTTTTTTCTGCTACTTAATTTAACGCCCATTTTTTTGTTTCCTCCAACGGTTCCCTTCACGTTACGACATAAATAGCACCTCCCACTTTTATATTTACTTTATTTTTTTTCTAATTCTAATTTAACTTACAATATTATTTTCCATTATTTAAAAAACAGATCTTAAAAAATAATTGCTAAATAAAAGTGGAATGTTTCTAAATTTTAATATTTATGTAATCTAGTTTTTAAAATTCATTTATACATTAAACGTATAAACAACACTAAATTCATTAATTATAATATTAACATATTTTCAAGGAATTTCACCATTTATGTTACATTTTTTAATACATTTTTTTTGTTTTTTTTTAAAATTTAAAGGATTATAAAACAATAACTTAGCTATCAACTTAAGAATTACTTAACAAAATGATACATTGTACAGCCGATTACAAATTTATACGACCTTTAAACTAATTATACTTGTTAAAAATTTTAATTCGGAAAAATGTAACATTTTAAATAAAATTTAACAAATATCATACATCTTTTGTTTTTATATTAATAAGCAATACAAGCACAATACAGTTTAAATTCATTTTAATTATGATGAAAAGAGTAATCTAAATTTTAAACCAGAATAACAGTTCTCAACAGTAATCCAAGTAGAGATAATCCGTAATACTTTAAGATTTTTTATTTTTTTAATTTGATTTATACTAACTTAAAAATACTTTTCAGATTCTTCAATCGTGTAAAAGCTAATAAAATAAACTATTTTCTGAAAAGAGTAATCTAAAATTTAATTGAGAAGAAGTATATTACATTAAAAACCCTAAATTTCACATATGAGTAGTATATTTACTTAAATTATATCATATTAGAGAGTTGATCTATAGATTTTGCATAATTATGAGAGGAGTTTTTAAAAAATGGTTTCTAGACCCACTATTAACTTAATTGGCAACTTAAATATGATAAAGTCGCAATTCTCAAATGCAAATCCGCCACCTCAAGGGCATTCCATATTTGGCAATGGAGGATGCAATTGTCAGTTTAAATTAATTGCACTTTTATTTCAAAATAAATGTGGCTCACCTCAGGGAAATAATTCAAGCCAACCTAATCCGCAAGGATTTAGAGGATACTTTAAACCACAGCAAAGATATCCTATGCCTTGTCAAATGCCACAACCTTTAACAATAAATAACAATATAAATATCAACGGAACTGCCCCTGTTTGTCCGCAACCGGGAATTTTAATGAATAATCAAATGTCAATAGGTGCCGGCTCTATGGGTGGAATTCGTCAGCCAATGCAAGGCATACCAAGTGTGGCAATGAATAATCCAATGAATATAGGTGCCGGTTCAATTGGAGGAATGAATCAGCCGGTAGCTACACCGCCAAGTATTGTAATGGGTAATCCAATGAATATAGGCGCCGGTTCAATCGGCAGACTCCCTGTGCAACCTGAAATGACGCGGCCAAATCCGGGTATGCCAGTATATCCTGAAGTAGGTGGAACTCCAATGCTTCCTGCGGCCGCGGGAACAATAGGAATCGGATCAGTAGGGCAATATCCTCCACCAACTATGATTTAGAATGTGTTTGATTAAAACATTCAAAGCCAATAACATTGACTTACCTTTACATTTTTTAATAAATTTTTTATATCTTTAGGTTATAAATAAATTCAATATAATATATATTAGATTAATAAATATTATATTGAATTATTTTTTTATGATATTTTTTAAAATTTTAATAAATAAAAGGGTAAATTTTTCTGTCTTAGAAGTTTTAATATCAATGTAAAAAAAATGTTAAAATACACACACTCTCTCTCAATGTAGTAACTCTCTCAATATAGCAAGTTTAACTCGAATTCCAATTCTACAAGAAAGGAATGTACGAGTTTAGAGGTTTTAAAAAACCTCTTTTTTATTTTTGTATTAAAATATTTAATGTAATTTATAGTATTTAAATGTAAGAATTTTATTAATATATGTTGTGTATAAATGAAAGATTAAATTTTACTATTATTTTAATGGCTTATCTGTTATTAATTACTCCGTTTACATATTTTTTGGGTTCAATCTTTGATGATACTCAATTTTTGTATAATTATAAAGATATTATTTGCCTGCTTTTACTTATACCAATATTATTAAACTTAAAATGCAATATAACTCTTATTCTTCTTGTAATATATTTTATTTGTATCTCCTTATATGCATTGATAATAAGCAGAACAAACATAGATATACTATTTTATTTGCTTTCAGTTCGAGAATTTACTCTATTTCCACTTACATATACACTTATAGGTTATTATTTGTCTATTGATAATCCCAAAAAATTTTATAAGTTTATATATGCATTTTTAGGTATTTGTTTTGTCTTGACAGTGCTTTATATATTTATATATCCGGATGATTCATTCAGCAGAGCATTAAGATTAAGATCATTCTGGGATAGAGAGCACGAATGCGCAATAATAGGCGGACTTTTATTTATAATTTTTTATATCAATAAAATAAATCTATTTTTTAAATTGCCAATGCTTTTCACTTCAGCATCTTTAATTTTTCTCTCCGGTAGCAGATGTGTTATATTTGGAGTCATTTTTGTTGTTACTTTAATAGAATTAAAAAATAAAAACTGGTTAAGATTTTTATTCATAGTCTTAAGTTGTGCGGGTATAATAGCTTTATTTCCTTATACATCAAGAGCAAACAGAACCCTTGCATATAATTTAAATTTCAGGATAGAACAATATACCCTGGCTAAAGAAAGCTTAATACAAAGTAAATTAATAGGAATAGGGGCTGACAAGTACGGAAAAGTAGGCAATTACATAAAAGAGTATAAGTTTAATAACAAAGCTACAACTACTATGGATAGTTCCATAATTAAATATACTCTTAACTATGGGATTTTCTATATAGTTCCTTTTATTTGTTTTCTTTTGCTTACATTATTTATGTTTGTATTCTCACCTGTTAAAGAGACTCAAATATATTCAATTATAATTTTTTCAATAATAATTGGGCTGGTTACGAGCAAGATGGGTGCATATCCGCTGAATTTAATTTTCTATACTTGTATTGGATTTATATCAGGCAAAATAAAAATAATTAACTCACAAGGAGCAAGCTACAATGTATAATATTATTTATATAGTACCGTCTTTAAAGAATAAAGGACCTACAAAACAGCTTATATACCTGTTAGCTAATTTAAACAAAACTTTGTTTTTTCCAACAATAATATCTTTAACAGATAATATCGATGATAATATCTGTTCAGAGCTAAAACTAAATAATATAAAAGTTATAAAATTAAATCAAAATATAATAAAAACAATTATAACACCCAGCCTAAATAAAAATTTAACCGCTACCCACGCAGACATTATTCACTCTCAAGGACTTTTAGCTGACTGGATTGTTTTTAGGCTGTTCAAAAAATTCCCCCATATAGTAAGTATAAGAAATTTTCCTTACCAGGACTATCCTTTAAAGTTTGGACATATAAAGGGCGGTTTATTAGCCAAAATACACTTGCAAATTATTAAATCATTAAATAATCGCATAACCTGCTCAAAAAGCACTGCAGAAAAATTTTATAATAACTTTGGCCTTAAAGCTGAGACTGTATATAATGGAGTGGATTTATTCCATTTTAAACCCCTTAATAAAGAAGAAAAGATAAAACTAAGAAAACAACTCTCCTTATCTTTAAAGAAGAAAATATTTATTACCTGTAGCAACTTAATTTTAAGAAAAAATATACAGCTGCTTATTCAAGCGTTTAATCAAGTCAAAAAAACAAACTCTGTTCTGCTTATAATTGGGTCAGGCAGTGAACACAAAAACTTAGTCAATCTGGCTAAAGGTAATCTTAATATTATTTTTATCGGAGCTATAAATGATAAAACAAATATAATTGAATACTTGCAAGCAAGTGATTATTATATATCAGCATCTTTTGCCGAAGGTATGCCAAATTCCATTTTAGAAGCTTTATCTTGCGGCCTACCCTGTATTCTTTCAGATATAGCATCTCATAGAGAAATTTTTAATCTCATACCTAATGGCATAATTCTTTTTGACAATAACAATCTGGAAGAATTAATATCAATAATAAAAAAAGTTGAAAAAGCTGAAAAATTTTTATATACCCCTTTATCTAAAGATACATTAGAAATTATTAAATCTAAATTTGATGGAAAGCAAATGGCAAAAAGTTATCAGGAAAAATATATAAAGGTATTATCAAAAAATGACAAACTTTAATAAACTGGAACGCAGTCTGTTAAAATTATTTGACTCAACTCCTAATTTAAAAAATAAAATAAAATATTCTTATGCTGGTTTGTCATATATTTTTAATAAAAAATTTTATAAATATATAATTCATCCAAAAGTATCGCTAAAAAAGCTTTCCAGTTCTAAGTACAGCTCTTTTTGGGGTTATTACAATAAATCACCAATATATAATGATAATTTTCTCTGTCACTCTATAAATTCTAATTCAAATAAAGTTAATATATTATTAAATAATAAAGTCATTGCAGAGTCTGGTTCCTGGAATTATCAACAAGGCAGTATGTTAAACTGGCTAAACAGTAATGAAATTATATTTAATGACATACAAAATAATAAATATATCTCCAAAATTATTGATATAAATAATCTAAATGAATATATAATAAATTTTCCGATATATTCAATCTCACCCGATAAACGATTTGCTTTATCCTTAAACTTTTCCAGATTGGCAAAATTAAATTCTCACTATGGATACTATAATCTTGATTATGATAATATTCCCAAATATAGTAATAACGATGGTGTTTATTTAATTAACTTGTTAAGCGCAAAGACTGATTTAATATTATCACTTGAAGATATAATTAACTTTCAGCCCAAAAAAAATATGCAAAATGCCTGGCATAAAATAAATCATATAGAAATAGCCCCGGATAATAATAAATTTATGTTCCTGCATCGTTGGCAAAATAATAACTGCAAATTTAGCCGATTAATAGTGGCTGATATCAACGGTAATATTCTAAATTCTCCCGCTGCCGATGATATAGTTTCTCACAGCTGTTGGAAAAGTCAGGATGAAATTATAAGCTGGTGCAATAAAAAGAAATTAGGATTAAATTATTATAATTTAAATATTAAAACAAACCGGTGTAATATAATTGGCAAGCATAAACTTACACAAGACGGACATGCCACAATTTCAAAATGTAAAACTTGGCTTTTAACGGATACTTATCCGGATAAATCTCGTATGAGCAAGATATTACTCTACAATTTAAAGAATAAAGATCTAATAACATTGGGTGCATTTTATACATCATTAAAATATTTTGGCAATAACCGATGTGATCTGCACCCTCGCTGGAATCCCGACTTTACCGGAATTACTTTTGACGGGGTTTTTGAAGGAAAAAGACAAGTTTATGAAATGGATTTAACTTTTTTTGTAACAAACTGTTGCAGTTTATCCTAAAAAACAAACGAAATAAGGGAAATTATGTAAAATATTTAAGTGACACATTAAAGAATATATGAAGAAAATCTGTATGAAAACTTAATCGATAGTATATCATTTATAGCTAAGATTGATTAAAATATCAGAACTTGAATAATAAGATATAAAAAGTGAGGGCATTATTCTTGCTGGAGAAAATAAGAGAAAAAGTTGCAAATATTGAGCAATATTTAATCGATGTAAGAAGATATCTGCATCAACATCCTGAATTATCAGGTAAAGAAGTAAATACCGCAAATTATATATATAAAAATTTAGCAGAAGCAGGCATAGACACGAAAATAATTAAAACTGATACAGGCCCTGCCGTAGTTGCATATTTATGCACAACTGACAGTAATGATTTTATTGCGTTCAGAGCTGACACAGATGCTTTACCAATTAATGATAAAAAAAACAAACCTTATAAATCCCAATGCCCCGGCATAATGCATGCCTGCGGACACGATTTTCATACAACCTCAGTATTTGGTACGGCTTTAGTGTTAGCAGCATTTAAAAATGACTTAAATCAAAATGTAAAATTTATTTTTCAACCAGCAGAAGAAATACCGCAAAGCGGTGCATCATCTTTGGTTAAAAAAGGTATTATAGACAATATAAGAGCAATTTGGACGATTCATTCATATCCTGCCTTAAAAGCAGGAGAAATTTCGATAAACTCGGGTTATATAAATGCATCAATTGATACATTTAAAATAGAAATCATCGGAAAAGGTGGTCATTCATCGACCCCTCATTTAACCAAAGACCCTATATTTATTTCAAATCAAATATTAACCTGCTTATATTCAGAGATACCAAGATATGTAGATCCATTAACTCCTACTGTAGTATCTGTAGGTAATATAAAAGCAGGTGCCGCACCTAATGTAATACCGGAATCTTCTTTTATGGAAGGGACTCTCAGGACATTTGACGAAAAAAACAGGCATAAGATAAAAAATTTAATAGAGAAAAAAATGCAAAATATTGCTGATTCTTTTGATGCTCAAATTAATATAATATGGTATTCTTCACAAAATGCTGTGTTTAACAATGATTTTCTTGCCGGTATAACATTAAGCTCAGCACACTCTTTTATGGAAGCCGAGCAAATACATACAAAGATTCCGCCTTCAATGGGGGCAGAGGACTTTTCAAGATATCTTGATTATTCAGCCGGAATGCTTATAAGAATAGGCACCGGCGGTAAAAATTGTTCTTATCCGTTGCACAGTTGCAGGTTTGATATAAATGAAGATGCAATAAAAACAGCTGTAACACTTTTGAGTTTTATACCTTTTGAGCTGCAAAATAAACTAAAAAATCCCAAAACAAAAGAAGTGTGGGAATAAAAAATCAGTTGCATATTCTTTAAAGGGTTTTCATCCAATTTATACAACACAAATATAATAATCCAAAAAAATGAACCTCCTCGACCCAAGGGTCGAGGTATCAGCCCCATAACTTTAAACGCAAAGCAAAGCTTTGCATAAGTTAGCGACCCAAGGGTCGGGGTATTCTATCCGAATAAATAGTATAAATATTTAAAAGGTTAATTATTTTTAATACTAAAGTATAAAAAAACTAAATATTTAATCAGGCAAAAACGTTTTATCTACAAGCACCAAAACATCATCAATTAAGTTAAGTTTAGCCCGCAATACTACGAAAAAATGAAAATAACTCTTTTTTTATTCAAACATTTAGAGGACGAAAACTCTTTGAATGTAATTTAATATTTATATGTTGAAATAAATTATACCTTAACAATAAATTAACAATCTT
>JANQHM010000128.1 GCA_028282645.1 Candidatus Gastranaerophilales bacterium | reverse complement strand
CTCGATTGGACAAGTTAAGCACATGATACATGATGAAATTTACCAAATTCGTGATGCTCATGAGCGTTTACTACAAAAGTTGGCTGCCTAAATCTCTAGCTTTATTTAAATTTAACACGATAAAGTATTTTTGAGTTAGTATATTTCTCAACTGATTATTATATGACAAATTAAGCCTAATTAAAACCTAAGAGCCTATCTGGTTAAAAAAATAAAAGCTAGTTATAGCAATAATAAAGGCTCATTTATGGACTGCGCTGTTAAAGCTGAAGCGGCTTGCCTGGCAAGGCGATGCAAGCTTTAACAAGACAGCTTCTAAGTTCCGTATCAATTTATTAAGCTGGCATAAATAAGGATAAAAAATTTTCTTTGGATTAGATAAAGAGTGACAACTATCACAAAAAAAATGCACCGTTAGGTGCAGTGTTGCTTTAATACATCTTTTAATATATTACCTACATTTACTTGAAGTACCAAAGCGGCTAGAGTGTTACAAGCTACTTACTAAAACAAAACATAATTTAGAATTGAGAGTTGAAAGAGAGAAATTTCAGGGAAAATTTTTTAAATGCTTTTTGTTCTACCTACTACCAGATACTTTTACTTTTTTAGGTTATTGAGAGTTTTATTTGCCTTACCACTTATATAAAAACAAAATAAATAATATATATTCATTTTAAACTAAATTCCGTTACATAACTTCAAATAAAAAATTATAGCTCAATTTGCTTGAATCAGTATAAAATATTAGGTATGGAAATACATTTTTATTTCAAAAATTTAGTAAAATTCTTTAGTTTTTTTAAGCTAAAATCTTTAATATCTAAAATGTCTAATAAATATTATGACTATAAAGCTAAAAAAGTTATAGAACCCGTAAACTATAAAATTATAGGCTCCTGCAAGCAATGCGGACAGTGCTGCAAAAAAATATTCAGCACGAACTTATACAATAAAAGCGAATTTGATCTAATGCAAAAAGACTACCCTGAATATGAAAGATTCGAAATACTGGGTATAAGTGAACAGAAGAAACTTGTATTTCGCTGTAAAATGCTGGGCGGAGATAATAAGTGTTCAGACTATGAAAATAGACTTGATTTATGCAAAAAATATCCGTTTGAAAAGAGTAAAAAGGGACGCTTATTTAAAAACTGCGGTTTTAAAAAGAAACCCGTAAAAGAGTTTAGCGAATATTTGAAAGGTTAAGTCCTAATGAACATAGACTTCCGAGCAATAAGCACAGCTAAAATTTTTAAATTATTAAATTTTAAATCATTTTTTTTAAATAAATTTTATGATTTTAAATCTAATAAAGTTATAGAACCGATAGATTATAAAATAACAGGCTCTTGTAAACAGTGCGGAGAGTGCTGCAAAAAAATATTCAATACAAACTTGTACTACAAAAGCGAATTCGACTTGATAAAAAAGTTTTGTAAATCATTAAAAAGGTTTGAAGTAATAGGTAAGGATCAACATAAACGCCTTGTGCTAAGATGTAATTTACTCGGCAAAGATAATAAATGTACAGATTACGAAAACCGCCTGAATTTTTGTAAGGCGTATCCATTTGACAGGCTGCAAGGCGGCGTATTGCTAAAGGACTGTGGCTTTAAAAAAGAACCCGTAAAAAAATTTAAAAATTATTTGATATCCGGAGATATTTCTCGCATCTATTAAACTCAGGAGCATCAGTACCCTCGATTGATCACTACCAATAATTTACTACCTAAAATGATTTTTGGTTTAATTTTTTGGCTTCTTCCTCATAACCTTTGGTACCTGGAAAATCTTTACTGCCAAATACTTTTTCTCTTACATAATACTGTATCTTAGGTAATACGTAACCAAGTGCTACACAGCATATAGCAAGATTTGCCCCAAGTGCTCCAATTTTTATAAGTTTGACTTTTTTCAAGAAGTTACCATTTTTATTTTTGATGTAGCCATCAACTATAGCTTCAAGGTCTCCCGCAAATTTTTTTAAACTATCGTCGCTAATGTGTTTTCTTGGATCAAGAATGCCGTGTTTATTTGTTTTTAGTGCTTTTGTAGCACCAATTTTTTTCATTGTTTTCTCAATAACTTGTTTGTCTTTTTCTTTAGCGGGCTTAACAATACCTAGCTTAATTGCAGATTCAACAAAGAAGTCATCCCCATTTTTAAAATTTTCTTTAATGTACTCGCTGCAACCTCCATTATATTTTTTGAAAGCATTAATTTCTTTTTTGAAGTTTTCAGGATCATTCATTAATTTTTTAAAATTTTCATTACCCAAAATATTAAAATCAATATTAATAGGGTAGCCAAACTTACTTGTTATCTTATTTATAACTTTATTAATCAAGTTAGATGCAAAGAATAAAAAGAATAGGGTACCGCCCTCTACTATTCCTCGTTCTATTCTTTCCTGCTTATTTCTGGAGATGCCAAATACTCTGTTGGCACTTATACTTATATCCATTGGAACCATACTCATAAATGGGTCAACCTGAGCAGTTTTTGGCCAGTGTAAAGGGTTAATTTGATTAATTATGCTATTGTGCAAACCTTTAAATGATAAGTTTTGTTTTTTATCATAATGTATAAGGTTATTAGGGGTTAAAGAAGAATTGCCGGTAATAAATTTTTCAAACATTTTAAGGTTTTTATTTTGCTCAAGCTGCTCTATATTTTTTTGAGAGTCTTCTTTTTTTTTCTTCTTTTTTTCGGAGTCTTTAAGTGCTTTTGCGAAGATTAATTTTTTGGTAAAGTTTTGATTTAACTTAGGTACTATGCTTGCTAATAAATAAAATGGTATGCCTATCGATACTACTGTTTTAGCGAAATTTGCCGCTTTATATTTAAAAATTATATCTTTAGATACTTCTATAGCTTGACTTCCTACTTTTTTAGCAGCTTTTGTTTTTTCTTTTTTCACCAGATTCTCTAAGCTTAGTTTTGGGTCAAGCCCTATTGATTTAAAAAGTGTTTTATCAATTAACCATCTGCATGCCGGTATGCCCCCCAGCCATAAAATTGATGTGCCTACTTCCTCTATAAATTTTTCTCTGGCTTCATGATCTCCGCTTTCCTTTTTAGCCATTACGGTTCTGCCGGCTATGTTTATTCCGTCTTTTGTGCCTAATTGTAATAATGTTGGATTATCTAAGTTGGATAGTGTCCAGGTTGTTGCGTTTCCCAAGCCCTTTGCTATATTTATCATATTTCCTGTTCTCTTATATTACTGTTTAACTAAAAGATATTTAAGATAACGCCCATTATGCGTCGAAATATGAATTTGCGCTGGTTTCTACTTTGTCCCATTTTTTTCTCCTTTTATTTTCTAATATTACAAAACATATAAATATAAAAATTTACATTTTTCCATAGTTAAAAACATTATATACATTCAAAAAGTTAAGTATATAATACTTTAGCCTTTGTAAAATAAACTTTACAGACTAATACGCACGAAGCCTTAAATTACACAAACTGAATTTTCTGCTTTTGCTATTTTATACATACCAATTTTTTCTTTTAGTTCGGGGTAGTCGTGCAAATAAGATTCTATAAAGTTTAATGAATTACTGGTTATAAATAGCTGGATATTTAGCTCTTCTGATATTTTGAATATATTTTTCCACAACAGCTCTAAAGTCTGATTACCCAAGCCGCATTCCATATTATCTATAAACATTATGCCGCTGCTGCATTGATAAAGAACAGTAAATATTGATAATAACCTGGTGAAACCTGAACCCATTACATCCAGAGTTAGAACTTCACTCATATTTGCATCGCAATATAGTTCATTATCCACCGGGATAACTTCTTTTAACTTTGGTTGGATAGATTTTAGTATATCTGAAATTTGAAAATGATTACCCTTGTCATACAAGTCATTGTATAATTTAAAAACCTTATCTTTACATCCTTGGCAATGCTCCAGGTATTTAGAGTCTATAATATACTTATTATTATTGACATCGTCTTTTGATATTATAATTCCTTTATTATTTTGCCTTGTTTCTATTTTTTCAATTAGGTTATTGATTATATAATCATCATTTTCATCTTTTACTATATAATTAAGCTTTATTTCATCAAGCTTTTTGTAACCTTCCGGTGTTACAAAAAAATTATTTTCACCGGTTACAGGTTTTAAATTTAATTCAACGCTAAAATCTTTGGTTTTAACTTTTATTTGGTTTTTAGCGTTAGTGTCAAAGTTGTTAAATAAACTTCTAAATAAATTTGAACTCTCAAAGTAGTCTTTTAAATTATTCGTATTATCAAATAAGGTTGCCAAATAAATTCCCTGCAAAAGTGATGATTTGCCTGAGTTATTATCTCCATAAAAAAGGTTGATTTTTTTAAATCCTTCAATATCTATAGCGTTTATACCTTTAAAATTTTTGATAGCTATTTGATAGATCATTGCACACCTCATTCTATATTAAGTAACTATATTATAAATCTAAATAAATAAATAAACAATTATACAAAGGTGGGGAGGTAGTCACACCTCTTAATAATTTAAAGTTATTGTTTAACCGGTGCTTCCTCTCCCTTCCTGGCTCATTGATTGAGCAAACACTTGTAAAGCTCTTTCCGGATCATCCACCTTTTGGTGCATTTTAGCAAGAAGCCCTAATAATTTATTATCCCTATCTTCATGTTCTTCCAGCTCTTTTTGCGCGACAAGAGCTCTTGTAAATATATCTTTATTTTCGGTTAAATCCTTTATATCTTTTACCTTTTCTAATACTTTCCTGCGAATAATGTTAAAAGCAGGCTTGTTATCAACTATTATTTCTTTTCCATCTTCTCCTTTGAGCGTCTCATCAGTCTTTAAATAACCTTTTTTAAGGGCTATATTTTTTAATGAATCAATAATAACAGCTATTGTATTAGACTTATAATCATCATTTTTTTCCATCTTAAGGATTATAGGCTTATAATCCTTAAATTCTTTTATTCTAATATTAAGGGCTATGTCAGGATTATAATCATCGATCTTTTCCATCTTAAGAGTTATAGGCTTATAATTCCTAACCTTTTTTATATTAAGGGCTATATCAGGCTTATCAGCATAAATTTTTTCTATATTATTGATTAAGTCATTAAAAATCTCTTTTGTAAGATTTTCATCCTGAGCATTCATTCCTATCTTCCCAAGTGCTTTATCTTTTTCTAATTGAATAATAGCTGGCTTTTCACTAAATAAGGGGTTATTTTGAATTTTATTTACAATTTCACGTTGTAGTTCTTTATTTGTTGTATTAGCTCCAATATTAGCCAAGGTTTCAAGTGAGCTTATATTTTCATTAATAAAACCTGCTAATGAAAGTAGAGTTCTATCTGCATTAGGGCCCTGCAACGCATTGGAAAAAGTAATTAGGTTAAAATCATCATTATTCTTAATTACATTATTAATATCATACTCTTTGGAATGACGTTCATTAAAATAATATAGATTATCAAAACTAGGCAATTTGCTCTTATCCGCAATATTAATTAATTTATCTGCAATTTGCCTTTTAAAAGGCTCGTTATCTGTATTCTTTACTATTTCATTCAGCCATAAAATAAATGGAAGCTTGCAATCTAAGTTAATTTTTTCCAGCTTATCTATAATTTCATTTTTTAAGTCTATATTCTTTGTATTGATACCTATGTATCCTAGTCCTTTATAGTTAAAGCCTTTCATATTTGCTACTTCATTATATACTTTATCTTTTTCTGGCTTATCTTTTATATTAGTCCAGAGCCCAGCCAGAGCTTTGCATAGACTTACTTTTGCTTCTTCGTTGTTTTTTCCGGTTCTTTCGGTAATATTTTTTTCACTTTGCACACTTTTAATTAGTTCATTTGTAATTTTGCTTTTAATATCATTATTTTTGGTATTAGCCCCGATTTTGCCGAGTCCGGTGTATACTTTAGCTCTAGTATTACTTAGAGAATTACTATCATAGACAGTATCAATCAACTTTTTTACAATCGTATTTTGCGAATACTCATCTATTGTATTAGCCCCTATATTACCCAGACTTTCATAAATAGCATTTTGTAAGCGGTTTGCGTTTTCGAAACAAGACTTTTCAAATAATTCAGTTAAAATATCATCTTGCAGATTTTTATTTTTTGTATTGGCTCCTATATCACCAAGAGTTTCATAATAAGCTGCTTGGTCGGGAACATTTTTTGGAGGAAAGTCTTTATTATTAGTTATTATCCTGTTTACAATTTTCTTTTGTATATCTCCATCAGTTATATTAGTTCCTAAACTATGCAGGTATTTATTTATTGTTTCATTTAAACTACGATCATTAGCTTTTTCAATTAGTGTGTCTGTAATTTTTTTTTGCAAATCTTTATCTTTTGTTTTAACCGCCAGTTCACAGAGTAGTAGGGCAGAGCTTATTCGAGTATTATGGTTCTTAAGCTCTTCATTTAAACGTTCTGATAGTTTTTTCTGTAAATTATTATCATTAGTTTTAGTTGCTATATTAATAATGACAGTTGTTGCAATACTTTTATCTATATCAGTCGCATTTTTGAGCTTATCAATGATATATTGTTTTATTGCCATGTTCTCCGGTGTGTCTAATTTATTTGCTGCAAAATATATTTTTTCCAAGTCATAATCTTTAAGCTTTATTTTTTTCATTTTTTCAACTAGAGCGTTGTCATTGCCGGTAAAGTTGATTAAATATTTATTAAAAAGCTTGTTACCGTTAAAGAATCCACACTTATAATCTTTAGCTGTATTAGTATCCTGTTTCAAAGGATGTAAAACTTCTTCTTTTTTTTTTAGTGTTAATTTTTTCTAATTTTTTACCGGGATAAGAATAGATTGAATGTTTATTAATAATCATAATGTTTAAAACCTCTTTCTAATGTTAAAGCTAAATTATACTAACTCCAAAATATTTTTCAGCCTATTTAATCCTGTTAAACCTGGATAAAATAGGCTGAACATAATATATAAAATTCTTACAAATACAATCTACTATAAATTCTTAAATAAAACCTAAAATATTAACAAATATAACTTTATATTTGTTGATATTTTATTTGGCAGCAATATACTCGGTTATGTATATTTTATTTCTTTTTTCATTAAGCAATGTTACAAAATTAGCATTTTTACATTCAAAGAGCCTGCGAAAAATTTAAAAGCATGTTATAATATATACTAAAGATATAAATT
>JANQHM010000105.1 GCA_028282645.1 Candidatus Gastranaerophilales bacterium | reverse complement strand
TAATAGTATTTTGGCTCATTTAAGTGTTTTTTTCAAAACAACTATTTTTTCAAACACTGACTATTTTTAATTTTTAGCTAGAATTAATTTGCCCTGCGTATTATATAAATATCAATAAGTATACCATAAAAAGTTGTATAGTATAATCTTTATTTATTTTTATAATTTTTATATTAAAAATAGTTTTATAAAGTTTAAATTAATATCGCGACCTTGAAAATAAAATAATACTTTAAAGACAATGATACGCTGGACTAACCCGCCCGTTATGAGGCGGTACAAAATTCATTATGGACATTAAAGTTAGGATGTCGGATAGGGTAGCATGGTATTTAATAACCGTTGTGGTTATTGTGTTAGTAGCTCTAATTAACAAAGAGCTACTCAACCCGGTGGTCTTGCAGCTCTTGAAACATCTATTTTAATGGACAACCTGGAAGGTTAAAATTTAGCCGTTTCGACCTTCCAGGGTCTTTTAAGTATTATATCAAATTAAATTACCTTTTTAAACCCTATTGTTAAAAAAATTATCTGATCCCATGCTTTCTTTTATTAATCGTTATTATCGTCAAATTTTAACAGCTCCCAAGGCTCTACTTCCAGTGCTTTAGCTAACTTAAAAATTGTTTTTAATCCCGGATTGTTTATATTAACTTCAATTTTACCAATATAATCCAAGCTTAAACCTGCTTTTTCAGCCAGGAGTTCTTGTGTTAAATGTCGTTCTTCTCTTAATTTCTTAATTTTTTTACCAATTTTTTTATAAAAAAATTTCATATTCATATAAACAAATTACTGGAAAACACCTCATTTTATTACTGGACATTTACCAGTTAAGATGCTAGAATGTTATAATAAAAAATATATGATAGGAGATAAAACGTTTGGAAATATCAAGCCTAAAAACATTTATAAATACAGCCGGTAATGACTTAAAAGCCGCAATTGATGATATTATATGGATAATTTCAAGCATCCTTGAAGATGTAGAGAAATTAAAGGCAAAAGCATTAAAGCCTAATAAATCTCAAGCCAAAGCATTACTAGAGTACATTACTATGGAAAACATTAAAATCCAAAACCATATAAAAATTCTATGCGGATATGAAATAGAAAAATATTTTAAATGGATTGATCAATATTGTAAAGAACGTTCTATAAAAAGAGAACAAGCTTTAAAAGAAATTATAGAAGATGAATTGTAATATACTAACTCAAAAATAGGTAGTGGTCAGTTGAGTACTGATGCTTATAAGTAAACTCAAGTTATATCAAAAGCTTACAGTGATGCCATAAGAAAGGTGATGACCATCACCTTATCTTTTTATCTTTTAATGCTGGAACAGCTATAGTTCCAAACACTGCAAAATTAAATGTAACAATAATTTAACAAAATAGCCCTTTTTTCGTAAAATCCGAAACCAATCGTGAAATAAAAATTTTGAACTGCTATAATATATATTAAATAAATAATAATTATATTAGATTAAATTTTGTCATAAAAATTTAAGGTATTTAAAATTGGTTAACGAAGCAGTAAAAACAGAAGATAAATCTCAAAAGGATAATGACAAATACGCCGCATTCCTGTATT
>JANQHM010000215.1 GCA_028282645.1 Candidatus Gastranaerophilales bacterium | reverse complement strand
CCTTGCCAGGCAAGCCGCTTCAGCTTTAACATCGCAGTCCTTAAATGAGCCTTTATTATTGATATAACTAGCTTTTATTTTTTTAACCAGACAGGCTCTAAATAATATTCTACTATGTCAAGCTTCTCTCTACAATAACTTGTTACAATTATGTTTAGAAAAAATTTTATTAATAATTAGAATTTACGACAATGCTATTTAAAATTTAATATTCTAATATTTGTATATTTAGAAAATGGGAGGCACTTTTACTATGATGTTTACAACTGAACAAATAATTTTGTATATTGTTATTCCAGCATTCGCTTTTATATTTGGTCTTATATTTAAACCTGTTCTAGAATTTCTGGGTGAAAAATTTAATGATAAATTTCTTTATTATGTGAATTTTATTTACATCAATAGGTTGCATAAAAAAGCCAGAAAGCAATTAGAAAATGAAAATTACAAACCAGCACTTGAAGAATTAAATAAAGCAACAGAACTTGCGGACAAAAATATTAGTAGCAAAATGTTTCATGATATTAATTATGAAGCTGGTAAATGTTACTTAAAGCTAGCTGAAAAAGAAAATGATTTTAATAAATATAAAAAAGCAGAAGAACATCTTACAAAAGCACTTTTAAAATTTTCATATGATGATAAACCTGAATATAAAAAAATGAATAAATATTTAATAAAAATAAAAAATAATATTTTAAAATATGAATATAAGCAATACGACTTTGACAGTGTGATAATAAATAAATCAGCTAACGAGATACAAAAATCTTTAAAAGGTTATAAGTTTGATTCATTAGATAAGAAACAAGCTCTTAGATATGCTAACTTACAAACATTTTTAGCTACTTGCTACACCAAAATATTAGAAAAAGAATATAATAAAGATTATATTGATAATATTACAAATGCATACCAAGAAAGTTTAAGGGTGTACAAGAAAGATGAATTTACTGAAGAGTACTTGAATAATATAGAAAAACTTGGAGAATTTTATATAAACAATATGCCTGATAATCAGGATAATTTATCAACAGCAATTAATTACTTAAAAAATGCCATTCAGATTTATTCTTCAAATTTTAAAGCACATCAAAGAGAAATGTCAAGGATAAAATATCATCTTGGCAGAGCTTATTACAGACTTGGGAAGCTTGAAAATTCTATAAAAAATTGGTATAAGGCGATTGATTACTTAAATGATGCAATTAATCATTCTTCTGATGACGAACTCGAACAATTGGCAGATATAGAAAATACCCTTGGCTTATGTTATATGAAACTTTTTAATATTATTGATAATAGAGAAAATCTAAAGAAGTCTAATAAATCATTTAATAAAGTCTTATCTATATATAAATCAGATATCGCTATAGAAAAAATTATTATTTATTATAAAGCTCTTTGTCATATAGGGTTAAATTATTTTCATCTTGCTAAAATTGAAACACCTCACAGGAATATAGAAAATTCTTTAAGTTCATTTAATCAAGCTTTTGAACATTACAAGAAAGTAGTAAATATTTCTAATGATAAAAAATTAGAAGAATCCGATTACAAGGATAAAAATAGATATTATGCATATAACTTTAGAGCAAAAGTTTATTTATATCAAGCAGAACTGTTAAATACTCGAACATCGGTAGAAAAAGCATTGGATGACTTAGGTGAAGCACGAAAATATTTTCCGATAGATGGGGAACTGGGAGATGACTGTTGGATATTAAATAACACAAGCATAGCTTATCAGCTAAAAAGTGAACAGGAAAAAAGAAGTGAAAATTTGAAATCAGCTATAGAATTAAATGATGCAGCTATTAAAAAGATAGATAAAGAAAGCCATCCTGTATACTACTCAGATTTTATTAGCACAAAGGGGGATCTATTCTTAAAATTATCAGATATACGAGAGAACAATGAAAACCTAAAAATATCTCAAGCAGCATACGAGGAGGCATTAACAGGAAAAACTCTTGAAAAATCTCCTATAGAAAATGCAATTACTGAAAATAAACTTATTAAAATATATATTAAAAAAGCAAAAATAAAAGATACACAGGATAATCTTCTTAAAGCTAATGAGCATCTTAAAAAAGCAAGTGTTTTTTGTACCAAAATAGGTAATGTTCCGTGTGAACTAGCTAAGATACGTGCTCAGTGCGGACAAATTCAACATTTATTAAGTAAAGTAAGCAATAACTATAACGCATATATTAAAACGAGTAAAATATCTCTTGAAAAGGCATTAGAAGTATTTACGGCAGAAAGCTTTCCTATTTGGCACGCAAAAATTCAATATGAATTATGCGATTTAAAGATTACAGATTTTAGAATTAATTATATTAAAAATAATAAAAAAGAATTAAATTTACATCTAATTAAAGAAACAATATCCGACCTTGAAATCGTATTAAAAGTTATGGAAGAAGAAGGATATATATACAAAGAGGCCAAAATTTGCAATAAAATTGCTGACTGCTTTTTAATTCTGGCATCAGAGAAAAAAGATAAAGCTGTAGAATATCTAAAAAAAGCAGAAGAATACTTAAAAAAAGCACAAGATGTATTTGACTCTGATTCAAGTCCGTTGGACTACTCTGATGTTGCTAAGAATCTAGGGAAATTGTTTTTTTTAAAATATTTAGAAAATTCTGATGATGAAAATTTATTTAATGAAGCTGTAAAATATTATAAAGAATCCCTGGATAAAAGACCTTTTAAAGAATATCCAATACATCAGGCTTATATTCTTGAAAATTTTGGTGACTTATATTTTGAAAAATCTCGCTTTGATAAAACTGATGAAAGCAAAAAATATAAGGATAAAGTTAAATATTGCTACGAAGCAGCAATGTCTGTGTTTATCTCGGAGGATTATATTCATGACAAAGAAAGCCTGAGAAATAAATTGGAAGAAGCATACATTGAAGACATATTGACCAATGATGATCTAAAAAAAAGACTTGAAAAAGAAATTTATTATCATGAAACCAGGCCTGAAGCTGAAAAAGCAAACTAATGAATAATAGAATAACATTAAATATTAGCTAAGCTATTGATGTAAAAAATAAATAATGTTAGAATCAAAAAATAAAGAAATAATATCTAATTAATCATTAAAAAATAATGATTTAATATATCCATATTGGTTCTCAATTAAACTTGATATTACTCTTTTCAGATCAGAGAAAAGGTTATTCTATTAATTTTTACACGACTGAATAATCTGGTGATGGTCATCACCTTTCTTATGTCATAGTTGTAAGCTTTTGTATAACTTGAGTTTATTTGTAAGCATCAGTACTCAACTGACCACTATCAATAATCTGAAAAGCATATTTTTGAGTTAGTATAAAAATCCTGGAGAATTTTATGATAAGAAATTTGACTTTTATTAAAACAATTTTAATGAAAGGTATTGTAGATAAGGAAGAAATGCAACAACTGGTAGAAGAATATCAGGATGACGCATTTTCAATATTGCAGCATCTTGTGAAAAAAAATCCGCAGAGAAAAGAAGAGTTTGCAAGACTATGGGGTGATTCTTTAGGCTTGAGTTATGTCAATCTGGAAAAAACTTTTTTCCAAAAAGATGTATTGTTTAAAATTCCGCAAGATTATGCGATGGAAAATAAAGTAATTGCAATTTATCAATTTGGGCATATTACTACGGTTGCATTTTCGGATCCTACCCATCCTTTTTTGAAAGAAGATGTGGCTAAATACTTAAATACACCCGTTAACGTTGTTTTTGCAATGCCTGATGAAATCGAAGATGCTATAATCAGTGAATATAGCCCAGAATGATTTTTTTATACTGCTCCTTAATTAAATTTCAGGTAGTGGTCAGTTGAGTACTGATGCTTATTATTCTGTTTGAAGATATTATAAGTTTGACTTATTATACTGATATAAAATTAAACTTCAGATTACTCTTTAAAATGAGCTTATAAAAAGTAAAATTGACCATTTTACTTTTTAACGCTCCCGCTTCGCAATTCAGAGAATAGCTTATTTTATCAGTTTTTACCTGATTAAAGAATCTGAAAAGTATTTTTGAGTTAGTATAATATATAAACCTTGATATAATTTTAAGGGAAGGATAAAGAAAAGAAAGGAATAATATGAATAATAAAAGAGTATTGCTTACAATTATGGACGGATGGGGCTATGGGGAAGAAAACTCAACAAATGCAATATATAGTGCAAATACCCCGAATTTTGATAATATAACTAAAACTTATCCAAATACTAAAATATATGCTGACGGTGAACATGTCGGCCTGCCTGAAGGACAAATGGGAAATTCTGAGGTCGGACATCTTAACCTTGGTGCGGGCAGAATTGTTTTTCAAGAGCTAACAAGGATTAACAATTCTATTAAAACAGGTGAGTTTTTTAAGAATGAACAATTTTTAAATGCTATTAACCACGTTAACAAAAATGATTCTTCAATACATTTTATAGGGCTTGTGAGTGATGGCGGGGTTCATAGCTCTATGGACCACTTATTTGCATTAATTAACCTCGCAAGGCAAAAAGGACTAAAAAAAGTCTATGTTCACGCTCTTTTAGACGGTAGAGATACTCCTCCGCAAAGTGCGGTTGAATATGTAAAACAAGTCAATAAAAAGCTTTTAGAATGCAGTTTGCCACAAGTAGCAAGTGTTATTGGACGTTACTATGCAATGGACAGAGATCAAAGATGGGATAGAGTACAAAAAGCTTATGAATGTTTAATACTGGGCGAAGGAGAAAAAGCCGTATCCGGTGAAAATGGCATTAAAAATTGTTATAAAGAAAATATAACGGATGAATTTGTTTTACCAACCGTTGTTGACATTAATAATTCAAGAATAAGTGATAATGATGCAGTTGTTTTCTTTAATTTTAGGCCTGATAGGGCAAGAGAAATTACTAAAGCCATAAATGAAAAAGATTTTGACGGATTCAGCAGAAAAAAAGTGTTAAAAAATCTTTATTATATTTGTATGACACAGTATGATGAAACATTTGACATACCTGTTGCCTATCCTCCACAAGAATTTAAACAAATACTAGGAGATATACTTGAAAATAACGGCATTAAACAATATAGAACAGCTGAAACGGAAAAATATGCACATGTAACGTTTTTCTTTAATGGAGGTGTGGAAAAGCCATATCCGGGAGAAACAAGAGTTCTGGTAAACTCTCCTAAGGTTGCAACATATGACCTGCAACCTGAAATGAGTGCTCCTGAAGTTACTGAAAAAGTTATTGAGGCTGTTAAAAATGATGAATATCAATTTATTTTAGTAAACTTTGCAAATCCTGATATGGTCGGACATACAGGCATTAGAGAAGCAGCTATAAAAGCTGTAGAAACTATTGATGAAAGCCTTGGTAAAATACTTAAAGCTGTTAAAGAAGAAAACGTAACTATGCTGTTAACCGCTGATCATGGTAATGCCGAAAAAATGGTTGATTGCGAGACTAACCAGCCGTTTACCGCACATACTAATAATATGGTGCCCTTTGCAGTTATTAATTATGATAAGGAAATAAAATTAAAAGAAGGCGGTAAGTTAGCAGATATAGCACCTACTGTTTTAGAGATTATGGACATTGAAAAGCCTGAAGAAATGACCGGGGTAAGCCTTATATCCAAAATTAGCTTAAAATCAAGGTGATGATAATCATTATAAGTTTTTGATATAATTTAAGTTTACTTGTAAGGAGCACTATCAAAATCTAAATAATAAAATTTATAAACAGGCAGTATTTAAACATACTGTCTGTTTATGCTACAAAATACATTTAATAAAGGATTATTTTGAAAAAAAATTTTTCCATAATTATTATAGAAATATCATTAGATAACTATGGGATTTAATTAAAATTGAACGGATTTGGCAGATTAACCCTGAATAATTTTAATAATCAAAACTCTGTTGCTCCAAAAAGATTAGACATTGGGGCTAAAAATCCTGTTAAACAAGAAAAAACAAAAAAGGTTGAACGTAAAAAAAATAAAAAAAAGGGAAAAAACACAAATCCTGAAGAGTTTGGTATATTTGACAATAACTTGATTGAAGAAGTTGATGAAAAATCACTAAAATATGAACTTAAGCTGGATTTAGTTGAAAATCAGTTAACTAAGCTGGATAATGAGATAAAATCAGCCATGGATTCCGGTGATAAAGAGGGGGAATTATTTGCTGAAAAACTAAAAGAAAAAAAAGAACGAAAAGAAGAAGATATACAAAGATATCGCCAAGAATACAGAAACTTGGGCTTCCCTAATATGCTGGCGGATACTATTGATAGCATTTATAAAACTATTAAAAAAATATTCAAAACTGATAATAAAATTACAGCAAAACAATTAGAAGCAAATATTCCTTTTTTAGCAAAAACTACTGAATTTAGAAATAATATAGAAAATAATATAGATAAAATGACTGAAGCAAACAAAACACCGCAACCGCACTCTACAAATCCCTTTGCTCATTTTAAAACACAAATAAATTAGGTAAAGGGTCGCTCGGCTAAAAACGAGCAACCCTTTATCAGGAAATTATGTTAAGAACCCGGAATTAAATATAACAATATAAAGACTATGCAGAAGTCCAACTGTTATTTATATAAGTCATTAATTCTTCATTAGCTTTAACTTCTTCCACACTATCGACAGTGTCGGCATGTGAGCTGTTATAGCTTGCGATTTCATTAATAATATTGCTAATATCACTGCTATCGAGTACATAAGTTAAATCACCTTCAGTTACACGAAGCTCTTCAAACCTGGAATGGTCAAAAAGCTCAACAAGATTCTGGTGCGCAGTGGAAGAATTACCGTAATCTACTTTTAATACAGGTGTGCCTGCACCAAAAATAGCAGAGCTATCGCTATAGAAGAAAGCTATATCATTTTTATCCACATCATCTTTAAACTGAATGATATCAGTAGAGGTTGTACCGCTATCCCATACAAGGTCAATATAAGACTGAGTATCAAAAACGTATGTGTTATTTCCGACATCACCAAACAGGATATCCGAACCTTTACCGCCTATTATGGTGTTATTACCCTCATTATCAGTAAGGATATTTCTTGCATTATTTCCAATAAGGGTGTTATCAAGCTCGTTTCCTGTTGCATTGATTTCTTCATAACCGGTTAGCTGAATAGTTTCAACTTCCGCACCGGCTGTTAAGGTATAGCTTACTGATGATAAAATAGTATCATTACCTTCTCCTACGGCTTCTGTAATGGAAACAGAGCTGTTTTTTAATACATAAATATCATTGCCTGTGCCTCCAGCCAAGGTATCCAGACCGGCTAGTGATGTTAAATTGTCATCACCGCCTAATCCGTATAAGATATTATTACCATCACCGCCAGTGAGGGTGTTAGCTGCTTCATTACCAGTAAGGTTAATATTTTCACTACCTGTTAATGCATATTTTTCAATATTTACCAGGCTGTTATCAACTGTAGCAGATGTTTTAAATTGAACAGTATCAATACCTTCATTGGCGTTTTCTACTATTTGATAATCAAGATCAGTATCAATTACGTAGATATCATTGCCTAAGCCACCGATTAAAGTATCTCTGCCAAGTGTATCAATAAGTTTATTGTCGGCATCATTACCTGTTAGAACGTTATCAAGATCATTACCTGTGGCTATTAGGTCATCATGCTGAATTGTCACTGCATCATTTGTTACAACGTGGTAGCTACCGGCCCAAACAGAATTACTTTTTATATTTACAGCATTATATAACTCTTCTGCCGTAAGATATCTGGCGGCATCACTTTCTAAATGTCTTCCGCTATCAGCAATAAAAAAGCCTTCTAACAGGTTAGTTTGAGCATTGAAAGCACATCCCGTAACAAGAACGGCGTGAGAACTAATGTCGAAAGTTTCACCAAACCATAATACATCAGAATCCAGAGAAACTATGATTCCTTTACCGTCTACTATATGTTGTGCTACTTGATTTAATTCGGGATCAAGGTGTGGAATTTCACCATCTTCTGCTTTAAATGTATAATATTCGCTACTAATACCATGATACTCCAAGAAATCAATTTGTTGAAGAACATTAGTTGCTCCATTTAATCCTGAATATCCGTGTGTTGTGGCGATTTCAAACTGCTCTTCTTCTGTGGTATCCATGCCTGTTCTTACTAAAAGGTTTGTAATTGATACAATACCACAATTATCGGCAAATTGATCATAATCCATCCTGTCAGCCCAGTCTAACGGGTCACCGTAAACTATTAAATCAGTACCGTTCATATTTATTAAATCGAATTCATCTGAAGTAAGCTCAATATTTTCAACATTATCGGCTGCTATAATGTTTACGCCGGACTTAATCAAATCAGTGCCTTCACCTTGTGTCTCTTGCACTACATCTGCAATATTATCAACAATATATATATCATTGCCGGCATTTCCTGCCATAGTATCAGCACCGGCTAATCCGTCAATGGTATCATTACCGGCACCGCCTGCTAATGAATCATCATTAGCTGTACCTGTAATTAATAAATCTTCAGGAGAAGGAAGTACTTCATCAGAAGTTATAACTGAGCCATCTGTAAACTTGAAGGATTCAACTTTATTAGCATCGCTTATAAACCAGCCTTTTACTATTATTGAATCTGTACCATTAATTAAGTTTATTACTAAATCATCTGTCGATTGCTCAAAGGTAACATCAGTTTGCATAATTCCATCACCAAATAGTACTTCATCCTGGCCATTGATTTCATTTATAACATCAGTACCATCACCGAGGTTAAATATATAAGAGTCATTATCCAGTCCGCCATTTAATTCGTCATTACCGATACCACCAATTAAAGTATCAATACCCGCTGCGCCGTCAAGAGTGTTATTTTCTGCATTACCTGTTATTTCATTATTTAAATCATTACCA
>JANQHM010000079.1 GCA_028282645.1 Candidatus Gastranaerophilales bacterium | reverse complement strand
CGATAGTTAGATTTTGCGGGGCAATCATTGGGCATAGGAGGGCTATGATGTTCCACAAAATACAAAATATTATTTTAACGTATTGAATAATGTTCATTTTTTAGCCTTTGGATTCTATTCTTAAATAAAATTAAAAACTGAATATGCTTACAGCTTATATCCTTAATATATATCATAGCATATTTTTAAAATTTCCGCAGGCTCTTAAAATATAAAAATGCTAATTTTGTAACATTGCTTAATGAAAAAAGTCTGCCGGATCTTTATATTCCTGTATTTTTATGCCTCTTATAATAAAATACCCATTTTTTATTAACTGAATATTTTAGACGTAAATATTTTTTCTTTGTTACTTAGTATGTTATTTTTTTAAATTATAATAGTTTTCTGAAAGGTTTAATTAAAGTTAATTTTTGTTAATAAATTTAATAAAATTTCTATTAAATTATTTATTTTATCAACAAAGAAATATATAATGTTATAATATATTTTATATAGGATCATCGATATGGAGGCTATATGGAAAGTTTTTACGACTATTGCTACGAAAACTTACAGTTGGTAACTTTTCAGTTAGGTATTGAAGAATATGCTCTGCCTATATTAAGCGTTCAAGAAATTATTCAATACAAAGAACCGCGACAGTTACCGTCAATGCCCAATTATGCAGAAGGAATGATTAGTTTGAGAGGAACTGTTATACCAGTTTTGAATACAGGCAAAAGACTGCATATTGATACAGATAAAAATTCTAAAGATAAGAAAATTATTATATTACAAGCAGAAGCTGACTGTATAGGATTAGTAGTTGACAGTGTTTCCGAGGTAATTCATTTGCCAAAATCTGAAATTGAGTCAGTACCTTTAAATAATAATGATGACATTAACTGTATTTACGGCGTTGGTAAGTATCAAGACAAATTAATTGTTTTGATAGAGCCTGATAAATTTATTTATGATTCTAACCTTCAAGAAATTAACAAAAAAGCTCAAAAAATCGATTTGCTAGGTTTAGAAGAATAAAAACCTTAAAGTATTTTCTAATAAATTAATCTAAAAAACACCGGCATAGAGTATTACCGGTATTTTTTGTTAAATTTTTCTATTATATATTCTTTTCTATAAGCTTATCTTCAAGGTTATCTTCTATTTTATTAACCAGATACTGTAGTTCTGATACATATAGATTTTTTGCAATCAAGGTTTCCGGGTTAACAAGAATAGCGGAAAGTTTAATTGCTAAATCAGGTTTCTTCTGAACAAGGTCATCACGTTTTTGGCCTATAAGCACACAAACCTTATTCAATGCATCTTTAGACAGTCCTTTAGAGCCGGAATCCAAAGCTGCAAATTTTTCATATTTTTCTAATAATAAATCAAAGTTAAATGGTCTAAAACCGGCATTCCAAACTTGTTTATTATTTTTGAACTCTTTTTCTAAAGTATTTTGCAATTCGATAATTTCTTCTTTTTTTATTTCAGTTTTTCCATTGGTATTTATATGTTCAATTAAAAAGTCTACTTGTGATTTTAATTCATAAGAATAATCCAGTTTTTTCTTATTAGAAAATAATACTTCTGTTAAATCTGTTTTTACAATACTTTTAGCTTTTTTCATCCTTAATATTCCCTTCAGTCCTTAATTAATTCAAATTATAAATTGTCATTTAATATTCATCTCCAATATTATAAAAACAAACTTTTTTTTAGAATTGCCCTTTATATAATTCATTTAATAAAAGTTAATATTTTTTTATTTTTTATGTTCCTGGTATACTTATTCAAAAATACTTTTCAGATTATTTAATTTAATCATGTTAAATCTAATAAAATATACTATTCTGAAAAGGGTGATGGTCATCACCTTTCTTATGTGATCGCTGTAAGCTTTTGATATAACTTAAGTTTACTTGTAGGCATCAGTACTCAACTGACCACTACCTGAAAAGAGTAATTGGACATTTAATTGAGAACCAGAAAAACTATAATAAAAGCAATAAAAATGAATATAGCATTTAAATTGTATATGTGTGTAATATGATGTAAAAAGGGTAAAAAAATGACAGAGGTTTTACAAATGACAAAAGAATTATCTGCATTACAAAAAGCAAGATTAACTTATCAACCAAAGCTTCCGGGTGTATTAAAAGGCGGTATTAAAAATTTAAAAATAAAAAACGGCATTAATACAACATCCGTAGCAGATCAGGATGATATAAAAAAAATATTTCAAAATTTATACGGAAATCCAATTGTAACTTTTGAACCAGGAAAAGCAAGCACTGAAGAAAAGATACTTAATGTAGGTGTAATTCTTTCCGGTGGTCAGGCACCAGGAGGACATAACGTTATTGCAGGTATATTTGATGCATTAAAAGAAGCCCATCCTGATAACAGGTTATATGGTTTCTTATGCGGACCATCCGGTATTATTAACGGTGAATACATAGAAATTACCAGGCATTATATGGATGAGTTCAGAAATACGGGAGGTTTTGACATTATAGGGTCAGGCAGAACCAAATTAGAAACCGAAGATCAGTTTATGAAATCCTGGAATACTTGCCAGAATTTAAACCTCAATGCAGTAGTTGTTATAGGCGGAGATGACTCTAACACTAATGCAGCTTTATTGGCAGAATTTTTCACAGAAAAAAGAGCCGGAATTCAAATAATAGGCGTACCTAAAACAATTGACGGCGATCTTAAAAATGATCAAATCGAGATATCTTTCGGATTTGACACAGCTACAAAAACCTATGCTGAATTAATCGGCAATATTGCAAGAGATGCTAATTCAGCTAAAAAATATTGGCATTTTATTAAATTAATGGGCAGAAGCGCGAGCCACGTTGCCTTGGAAGCTGCTTTACAAACACAGCCTAATATTACATTGATCTCTGAAGAAGTTGCAGAAAAGAAAATGTCACTTAATAAAATCGTTAATGATATTGCTGATATTGTTGCCAAAAGAGCTGCAAAAGGTAAAAATTTTGGTGTGGCTTTGATACCGGAAGGCTTAATCGAGTTCATTCCCGAGATGAAAGGCATGATCTCTAACCTTAACGATACATTGGCACTTATTGAAGACGATAAAGAATACAAAGCTGCAAACACTCCCGAATTGAAAATTCAGTTTATTATTAAAAAATTAGAAAAGCATAATTCTGAAGTATTTGCTTCTTTACCGCAGTCAATACAGCTTCAGTTATTAGCAGACAGAGACCCTCACGGAAATGTACAGGTTTCTAAAATTGAAACTGAAAAACTTTTAATTGAGATGGTAGAGGCTAAACTTGCCGAAAAAAAAGATTATAAAGGTAAATTCTCATCACAAGCTCACTTTTTCGGCTACGAAGGCAGATGTGCGGCTCCTTCCAACTTTGATGCAGACTATTGCTATTCTTTAGGTTATAATGCTTTTGCATTAATACAAGCAGAATTAACAGGCTATCTTTCTTCCGTTAAAAATCTTACAAATCCAGCTGAGCAGTGGATAGCAGGTGGTGTACCTTTAACAATGATGATGAATATGGAAAAAAGACACGGCGAAATGAAACCGGTAATAAAAAAAGCATTAGTTGAAATTGACGGTCCCGTCTTCAAAAAATTGCAAGACAATAGAGAAAGATGGGCTTTAGGCGAACATTTTATTTTTTCCGGTCCTATTCAGTACTACGGCCCAAGTGAAGTTTGCGATGTTACAACAAAAACTTTGCAAATCGAAAATGCTTAGCTTATAAAATATAATGGGCAGGCAAAAACTCATCATAAGTAGGTGGTAAAAAGTTTCCACCTTTTATCCCTTACTTATTACCCGTCTAAAGCTAAAAATATTATAAAAAATAAGGCTGCCCCAGCGGAGCAGCTTTATTTTTTTTGTATAATTTATGCGCGCATCACAAAACCCGTACTTTTAGCTAGAGATATAGCAAAGAAAAAAAAGTACTTGAATAAAGAACCCTCCTCATGTATATGTATACTAGGGAGGGTTTAACATTGATAAAATCATTATCAAC
>JANQHM010000061.1 GCA_028282645.1 Candidatus Gastranaerophilales bacterium | reverse complement strand
CCCGCAGCAACTCTTTCTGCCCCTACGGCAAATATACTTGAATTTTCCCTTGAAAAAGAAGCCGGTAATAAAAAGGCTAGTTTAGGATTTCGAGGTTTAAATCTCCTCAGATTAGGAAGAAAAACCGCTAAAGATAATTCAAAACAAGTTAGTAGAGATTTAGAACAAGTTAGTAGAGATTTAGAACAAGTTATACAAACTATGCTGGATCCTAATGCGGGGATTACAGCACAAAGTGACGTTATGGTAATATGGAGCGGAATAAAAAGACGTTTAAATGAAACTCAGTTTGATAAGTTAAGTCAAGCCGCAGCAGATAGCACTGTAAATAATTCAATTCGACAATCTGTGAGAAGATTTATAAGAACAAATGCTTAAAACATTAGCACAATAAAAATTTGCTTAAAAAAATTCCTGCATAACATGCAGGAATTTTTTTAAGCAAAAGCATCATCTATAAACTTATTTAACTCTTTAGAAGCCAGAACACCTGCTGCTGAACCTATTCCCATACCAACCAGCGCAGCTATTGCTCCAACAGGAGGGAACGCCATAACCGCTGCAGCCCCTGCAAGAGCCATTCCGCCCTGTATCAGCCCGATAAATCCAAGTGATTTAAGAGTCTGCTTGCCTACTGATTTTATTTTATCGGTAAAACTTCCTTCAACCCCGGCTGATTTGATAATAGCAGGTATTTCAAGCGCTGTCGCAAGGAATAACCCGATTAAAGGAATTCTGAGCAATGCCCTTCCCACTAACTTCTTACCGTATCCACCGGCAAATTTAATAGATGTAACTTCCTTTCCTCCAATTATTTTAGCAAGATACCTGGATTCTTGAATACCTAATTTGTGTTTTACAAAACTCCCAAATTTTGTATCATAAAGTGTCTTATCTATTTTATTTAACCATTTATATTTTTCAGCTAATGGCTGTAAGAGAGTTCCTTTCATAAAAGATAGAGGATGTTGATACCTGTTTGCGATAGTGTTTCTTGCAAAACCTCCAAACTTACATGAAGAGCCCTTTTTAAAAATGTTTCCAATATCCTTACCGGCAAACATCACTTCCCGTAAATCCCCGGGCAGGCTTAAGGCAGCTACTCCAGTCAGCAATGCCGGTCTTTGCCAGTTATCTTCCTGAAGGTCTTTTGGAATAGAGTTCAGCCTCCTGCAGGTCGGGTTTATCATTCCTCCAGCCAGCAGCACTTTTTCTGCAATGTCAAGATTCCTGCTTCTTCTGTCAAAGCGGTCAACTTCTTCTGGCAGGCACTTTAAATTCTCTTTCATCTCTTTAATATCCCTGCTTAAAGCTGTGTCAATCTCTTTGGGAATATTGACAAAACCGGGTCTGCGCACATCTGCGGGATTTTGACCGTCAGGCTGCGTGTTTACTCTATAATCTGTATAAAGACTTGTAATATTCAAAACCATCTGACTTCCTGAAATTTAACCAATAAGGATAAAATACCTTCCTCTTATATAAAAACAATTTAAAACTCATATTTGCTTCATTTAAAAAAATCTTTACAACTCGTTAACATGTTTTTTGTATAAACTTTTATTATATAAATATCCTGAAAAACAAAAGTTATTTTAAACCCATCATTTCAAAAGCAGGTATAGCAAGGGGTTTCATATTCTTTAAAGCGTGTTTTTATTTTTGTTTCAGGACAATATAGTTACAAAATTAAGTTCTGTAACAAATTTAGTTTTATTTCAGGGAATTTATTTAATTCGAGTCGCTAATTGCATAGTCATATCCTGGCTTTTGACTAATTCGCGACTCGAGTTATTTAATATTTTGAATTTATATTTATTATGCAAATAAAAATATAGAGTGAAAAATCTTTAAAGGCTTCTAAGAGCCTATCCGGAAAATAAAACAATAAACGGTCAATGTCATTACGAGGAGGGCAGGCAAATAAGCCCGGGTATTGGATATAAACATTATTCTGCCC
>JANQHM010000281.1 GCA_028282645.1 Candidatus Gastranaerophilales bacterium | reverse complement strand
AGTACTGATGCTTACAAGTAAACTTAAGTTATATCAAAAGCTTACAGCGATGACATAAGAAAGGTGATGACCATCACCATAAATTTAATGCGATTAAATAATCTAAAAAATATTTTTGAGTTAATATAATATAAAGAATTAAAAAAAATAGCCCCGGAGGTAAGAAAATGATAATTGTTATGGAACCGTCAGCGGTTGAAGAAGAAATACAAAAAGTTGTCGGAAGAATGGAAAATTTAGGATTTAGAACCATTCTTAACCGTGGAGATATAATGACAGTAATTGCTGCAATAGGTGATAAAAGACTTATTGATCCTGCAACAATTGCTGCAATGGAAGGTGTAAGAGAAATTCAGCTTATACAGGAGCCTTTTAAACTTGCAAGCCGAGAAAGCAAAAAAGAAGATACAATAATTGACCTTGGCAGAGGAGTAAAAATAGGTGGTAATGAGCCTCCTGTAATTATGGCCGGTCCTTGTAGCGTTGAAGATAATAAGGAAGGACTTTTAAAAGTGGCACATGCCATAAAGACAACCGGGACTCAAATTTTAAGAGGCGGAGCTTTTAAACCCAGAACAAGCCCTTATGACTTTCAGGGATTAGAGGAAACAGGATTGAAATATTTAAAAGAAGCAAGCGATCAAACCGGCCTATTAATAATTACAGAAGTAATGGACAGTCAGGATGTCGATCTTGTTTGTAAGTATGCTGATATTGTACAAATTGGCGCAAGAAACATGCAGAATTTTAAGCTTTTAAAGGCTGTAGGACAATGCAACAAGCCTGTTATGCTTAAAAGAGGTGCGGCTGCAACTATAAGAGAATTTCTTTTAGCCGCGGAACATATTATGTATGCTGGCAATCCTAATATTATTCTCTGTGAAAGAGGAGTAAAGGGTATTGACTCCAAATATACAAGAAATACACTGGATTTATCAGTTGTGCCGATTGTCAAAAAATATTCTCACCTGCCGATAATGGTAGATCCAAGCCATGGAACAGGAAGAAGATACTTGATAGAGCCAATGTCTAAAGCTGCTATTGTTGCAGGAGCACACGGCTTAATGATAGAAGTTCATCATGAGCCTGATAAGGCATACTCTGACGGTGGGCAAAGCTTGGATATTCCTATGTTCCAATCTGTAATGAAAGAATTAAATTCAATTATTGACTTGGTTATAAAAAAAGAAAAAGTAATAAATGGCTAAAAGGTTAAAGATAGCAGTAATAGGTCTGGGGCTGATCGGCGGCTCTATTTTAAAAAGCTTAAAAGGCAAATCATACAAGCTTATTGCTGTTGCCAGAAGAGAAGAAACCATCCAAAAAGCTAAAGAACAAAATCTTGCGGATGTTTATTCAACGGATTTAAAGGTTATAAAGAGTGCAGATATAGTATTTATATGTACTCCTATTAATAAAATCAAAACTATGATTAATAATGTTATTGAATATGCAAAGTCGGATGCCATTATAACAGACGTTGCAAGCCTAAAAGTTTTTGTGATGGAATATATTATCAACCTACAAAAGCCTGTAAAGTTTATTGGCGGACACCCTATGGCAGGCACTGAACATAAGGGATTGGATAGTGCACTGGATGATTTATATATTGGGGCTAAATGGATATTAACGCCATCTGATAACATAAATGAAGAGGATATAAATACTTTAAAAAATATAATAAACAGTACCGGTGCCAAAACAGTAATAACAGATGCAAATAAGCATGATTTTGCGGTTGCGCTAATAAGTCACATGCCATTGTTTTTAAGCCAGGCATTATTTTCTTATGTTAGTAGTTATCCTGACAAAGAAGTTAGAGAGCTTGCATTAAAATTAGCGGCCAGCGGGTTTAGAGATACTACAAGACTTGCGGCTACCAATGTCGAGTTAGCTCAGGATATGATAGTTAATAATTTGCAAAATGTTTTAAGTGCATCTGACGGGCTAAAAAATAGTTTAACCTCTTTAGAAAATTTATTATTATTTGACAAAGAAAAATTTGCGGAATTAATAGTGGATATAGCCGGATCAAGAATGAATATGTATACTGAAAACGGCAAGAATAATTTATTATAAAAAGTCAAAGGTATTAGAAGCTGCGATGTTAAAGCTTGCATCGGCTTGCCAGGCAAGCTTTAACATCGCAGTCCTTAAATGAGCCTTTATTATTGATAATAATAGCAAAATGCATTCAAACATAGCAAAAATTTTATCCCAGCCTGTTAAATAAAAATTTTTATTATATCTATACGGACTTACTGTTTAATACCTGCATCTCTCTAAGTATTGCAACCTTACCGGAGCGTACCATTTCTTTGATGCCCATAGGCTTTAATAATTCAATAAGAGATTTAATCTTTATTTCATCACCCATAACTTCTAAAGTATAAGTCTTAGCAGAAACATCAACGATTTCAGCATCAAATATCTCGGCAATTCTTAATATTTCAGATCTGTCATCAGGCTTTAAAGCTGCAATTTTAATAAGAATTAATTCTCTGTCAATAGACTGCCCCGCGGTTACGTCCAGAACCTTAATAACATTTATAAGTCTGTTTAATTGCTTACTGATTTGCTCAATAACTTTATCATCACCGTTTGTTACTATTGTGAGCCTGGATATTTTTTCTTCCTGGGTAGGTGCAACAGTAAGACTTTCTATATTAAATCCGCGTCCGCTAAACAAGCCGGATATTTTGCTCAAAACACCGGACTCATTTTGCACTAAAACGGAAAGCGTATGTTTCATAATTGTATTCCTCCGATTAAAAACCAGTATAACTAATCATTTTTTCCCAGTAATACCTTATTAATTGGCTCACCGGCCAGAACCCAAGGGAACACGGCTTCAAGTGAATCAACTATAAAGTCAACAAATACCGGTCCGTCTGTCTCCAGTGCTTTTTTAATAGCAGGTTCAATTTCTTCCTCTTTAGTTACCCTAATGCCGGTAGCTCCATAAGCTTCCGCCAGTTTAACATAATCAGGCCCGGTTATTTCAGTTTCAGAATAGTTTTTATCAAATAATTTTTCCTGCCATTGCCTTACCATACCCAGGTATCCGTTATTCATGATAAATACTTTAACAGGCAGATTATAATGCACACAAGTGGCAAGTTCCTGAATATTCATTTGAATACTGCCGTCACCTGCAATATCAATAACCAGTTTATCAGGATTAGCAACCTGAGCACCAACCGCTGACGGGAATCCAAATCCCATAGTTCCCAGTCCGCCCGAAGTTACAAGTCTTCTTGGCTTTTCAAACTTATACATAAGAGCTGTCCACATTTGATGCTGACCAACCTCTGTAGTAATAATAGGATCTTTATCTTTAGTTAAATTATAAACAGCTTCGATAGCCACTTGAGGAGCTATCTTATCAGACTCGGGAGCTACTTTAACAACGGCTTGTTTCCATACACATATTTGATCAAGCCATTGCTGGCGTTGTTCTTTCTTCTCTGCCATGTTAGCAAGGTTAATTGCTTTTAATGTGTCTTGAATAACTCTTTTTGCATCACCAACAATAGGTATATCAACTTTTACATTTTTACTTATTGAGCAAGGGTCAATATCAACATGTATAACAGTTGCATCTTTGCAGAATTTAGCCAGATTACCTGTTACCCTGTCGCTAAATCTGCAACCGATAGCAATTAGCAGATCACAATTAGCAACCGTCATATTAGACCAGTATGTTCCATGCATGCCAACCAGTCCCAGAGCAAGCTCTTGACTGGCAGGAAACGCGCCAATACCCATTAAAGTATTAACAACAGGAATATTTAAAGTTTTAGCCAGCTCAAAAAACTCCCTGCTGGAGTTGGAAGCAATAACACCACCGCCTATCATAAATACAGGTTTTTCAGCTTGATATATAGCATCTAAAGCTTTGGAAATCTGTAAAGGATGACCGACAAAGTTTGGATTATAGCCTGTAATGCTAACTTTTTCTGGATAATTAAATTCTGTTTTAGCAACAAGTATATCTTTAGGCAAATCAATTACAACAGGCCCGGGTTTTCCGGTAGTTGCAATATGAAAAGCCTCTCTAATTATTCTTGGCAGCTCTTCAACACTATTTACAAGATAATTATGCTTGCAGCAAGAACTTGTAATCCCTACAACATCAGACTCCTGAAACGCATCATTTCCAATAAGATGAGACGCAACTTGGCCTGTAAATACAACAATTGGATAACCGTCATAATAAGCATTTGCAATACCTGTAACCGTATTACACGCTCCAGGACCTGATGTAACTATTGCAACACCCGGCTTACCTGTAGTTCTTGCATAGCCTTCAGCAGCATGTACTGCTGCTTGCTCGTGTCTGACCAAGTAATGCTTCATTTCTTCACATTTATACAATTCATCATAAATATTTAAAACAGCACCGCCCGGATAGCCGAAAACTTGATTTACATCTTCATTTAAAAGAGATTGAATTAATATTTGAGCACCGGTAAGGGTTTTACCTTGTTTATTATCTTGCTTTTGTGATGATTTTTCCTTGATTTCAGTCATTCTTTTCTCCAAGTTTGCTTTTGATAACAACCAATATTTCTTCTGGTTTAAAATTAAATTTTAGATTATTCTTTTCAGGGAATAGCCTATTTATTAGGTTTAATACGATTGAATAATCTGAAAAGTATTTTAAGGTTAGCATATTTCAACTGATGATTAGTATAGATATTAGCACAAAAGTAAGTTATTTCTCAATATTACAAAATATTTTGGTATAAAAAATTTAAAAAAAATAAAAAAAAAAGTGGAATATTACCCGGCTGACTAACTATAAATACCGACCCAGGGAATATCAAAAGAATCGGGTATTTGGTTATATATAGTTGTGCATATTCCACTCTCACTCATAAACCTGTAATTGTCGGCTTGGTGCCGACTTTTATTTTATAAAATATCAAGATCAACCAAATCATTTCCTACTTTAAAGTTTTTAATAGAAAATTTTTTAATCCATTTCGGCAAAAAACTACTATCATAAGATATTTTATTATTTTCAACTTTTAAATCAATTAATTTTAATAATAAAAATACAATACTACTGCTGGCCCAGGCTTGAGGAGAACAAGCTTCAGGATAATCCTGAATAAACTTATCGTTTTGTTTTCTCTCAAATCCACCGAACAACTCGGGCAAGCGATGATTTTCAAACATATTAGCCGCCTCAATAAGATTTTTAGTGATAATAGCCATGTTATCCTTGCTCATCCCGCTGGCAACAATTGCGCTATCATGTATCCATACAGATCCATTATGGTAGCTAATCGCATCATAAGCAGGATTTTTACTGCTTAATGTTCTAATACCCCAGCCCGTATACATATCAGACGAAATTAATCTTTGCTCAATCAATTCTTTACGATTATCGTCAATAATGCCCATAGTAAGGCAGTGACCGATATTAGATGTCACATTATCAACAGGCACATTATTTTTATTCAGCGCCATAGAATAAAATTGCTCATGTTCAAGCCAAAAATCATTATTAAAACGGGTTTTTAGGCACTCAGCCCTGTCATTTAATAATTTTACATAGTCTAAATTGCCAAACTCTTTGTTTATTTTAGAAAACAAAGAAAACGCCTTATAAACATATCCCTGAACTTCAGCAAGTGCAATGGGATACTGAGGATTATCAAGGAAATTATCATCATTGATAACGTGTTTAATACTGTCACCCGCATCTTTCCAGCCTTGATTCTGTATTTTAACCTTAGAGTCAAACTCAGGGTTAAACCTTAAATAACCGTTAACTGTGTTGTTGTCAATCCATTCGGCAGCACTTTTAGCCTGCGGCAGGTATTTTTTTGCAAATGCCTTGTCGCCGCTCCAAAAATAATATTGAGCATATAGTATTAACCATAAAGCAGTTGCATCCACTGTCCCATAATAAGGCGCATGAGGAATATCCGTAGTATTAACCAACTCGCCAACTCTAAGTTCGTGTAAAATTTTGCCTTGATCTTCTTCTCTTTGATTGTAATACTCTTTTAATCCTTTTTTCATAGCCTGTTTAGATGTATGCGGAACATCCATAGCCTCTATAAAGAGCAACTCTTTTTCATACTTATGTTCAAAAGCCTTGCCCTGAAACAAAGCTAAAAGCTCAATTGTATCTTTGGCAATATCAGGCTTAAGCGGAAAAATCTGCAAAGCAGTTATCAAGCTGTCACGACCAAATAAGGCTGAATATCTTGGCAAGCCCGCACCAATATAGCTGTAGCTTCTACCGTTAATATTTAAGTAGTTCACAAGCATATTCAAATCTTGCAAAGCCTTATCAATTATTTTCTGTGAATTTTCAATATCTGAAGATATATCTATCTTAGAAAAGTTAATATCTTTGCAGAACTCAATAATATTAAGAGCTTCATCAAAAGAATTAACGGGATCAACCAACTCAACACCATCGGCAAACGGCTTATTATTTATAACAGGCTGAATTTTAAAGTCCAAAAAAACGCATGCATAAGGATCTACAGTAACCTCATATAAAATACAAGGTGTCATGTTGCATACATTTTTAGGTAAAAGCAAGCTATCAGTATTTTCAACCTTAACCTCAACACCGTAAACATTACCTGACTGGAACTCTGTATTTAATAAAATAGTTCCATCACAATTTAAAAGCGGTTCTAATACCTTAGAAACAGTTTTAAATTTACCCCTTACTTCAAAAATATCTTTTATTTTTCCTGAAATTAAAATATTAACTTTAACTTCTTTATCTAAAGTATTCTTTATATCTAATTTTTCAAATAAAGCAGTATTTATAACTCTTTTTCTCTTTATATAAACTTTATCATCAAAAGATAAGTCATGCTCGGATAAGTAGCCAATATTTTTTACAGTATTTAACTGTTGTTTAAGCCTTTTATTTTCAAAGACTACATCTATTTTATGCTCGTTAACAAATCTCATATCATTACTAAACAAGCCCAAAACCAGGCTTTCACCCTCAGCATTATTACATTCATCAGGAATAGAGCCGTCTTTTTTCGTATTTAAAAATAAATTTCCTTTTTTAATCACATGGACGCCATTGTATTCCTTGCAGGCATTTATTATACAATTTACTTTTGTATTAAAGTCAAAATAAGGACGGCTGCAAAATATATCTTTCAGGTAATTATCCTGAATTTTTAAAGCATTAAGCAAGCTTTGATCGCACTCAAGTAAGGAGGTAGCCTCTATCAAAACATTTATGGAATCTATGTCTTTTATTTTTAAATGATAAAGCGTCATCAAAAACTCTGAAATCTTTTTATTATCAAATTTTATTAACTTTTTAATAAAATTTATATCATCATGAGAAAGCTGCGTGAAAACCTCATTAATATAGCTTTTTATATTTCTATCCAACGATTTTAAAGTATTAACAATTTTATTTTCAGTTAAAATATCTGTAATATCTGCGCTCATAATATTTTCTGTGTTCAACTTTGATATACTCCACAACTGCTTGCTAAAATACCCATTTGTTTATTTAATATTCTAGTAACAAAATTAAATTTAAGATCACTCTTTTCAGAGTCTTTTTATCTTCATCAGCTTTTACAGGATTGAATAATCTGAAAAGTATTAAAGTATTTTTGACTTAGTATATTTTAACTTTTTATTTTTTTATTTTGTATAAATTTATCCCGGGAACAAATTTATTTTTTAATTTTATTTTTTTAAATTATTAAAAAATCCAGTTATAATTATTTTTTACGCCATAAAAAATAAATTTTAAATCCCAAAAGATTATCCACCATTTAAATGAAAAAATCCTGAATACTTAAAATATCTGCTAAAATCTAAAATGAGAAACGAGAAGAAAGGATAATTTAAAATAAATGCTTAAAACAAATTCAGATAAACTAATAAAAATGTCTGTAATAGGCGAAATAACAGCCCCTGCAATGAGCATACCATATCGGATCACAGCAGACGGTGATTTAAAGGTATTCCCCGGCACAGGCGGCATTACATACAATGCAAGAATAGGCGACAATGCTTGCGGCTGGCAAGCAGACCACGTTGAACCCGGCGTAACAATCAGAAATCAAAAAGACGTACACAATTCTTCATTAAATATACTCTCCTGCGCAGGTAATGTTGCAACAATTGTAAGCGGTGAATGCAAAGGAAAAAAAGGGTTTGTAACAGGAAAACACGGCGGCTGCGAACATGTACTTATAGATTTTGAGACTAAAATACTTGAAAAACTTGTTATAGGAGATAAAATCCAAATACAGTCATATGGCGTAGGCCTTGAGCTTATAGCACACCCTGAGGTAAAATTATTTAATATATCTCCTGACTTATTAAGCAAAATCGATATTAAAACAAAGGGTAAACAATTAACAATTCCTGTTTCGCATCTTGTACCCGCAAAAATAATGGGATCCGGCATAGGCAAAGACAATGTTCACAGGGGAGATTATGATATTCAACTCTTTGACAAAGAAACTGTTGAAGAATATAATCTTGAAACATTAAAATTTGGTGATTTTGTTGCAATTACCGATGCGGATCATTCTTATGGCCGAATTTATAAGCAAGACCATATTTCAATAGGAATTATTGTTCATAGTGACTGCGTAATAGCAGGTCACGGTCCTGGAGTAATGACTGTATTTACAGGCCATACAAAGTATCTAAAAACTAAAATCAACAAAAACGCTAACCTTTACAACTATTTTTATAGTAAAGAGTAATATACCGAAGAAAAGGAGAAATCGAAATGGAATGTAAATTAGAGCAAAATAAACAAAATTGTACTTGTACATACAAATCATGTTCAAAAAGAGGTACTTGCTGCGAATGCGTAGCCCATCACAGAAGCTACGGAGAACTTCCCGGATGTTTTTTCACACCGGAAGGAGAAAAAACTTATGACAGGTCAATAGAAAATTTTATAAAAACTTATCAAAACAAATAATAAAACTAAAAATTTGTTTTTTTAACTATTCTGGTTCAATGAAAGCCGAAATTTTTTTATTTAGGTACAAAAAAATAAAGCCGAATATGCTTACATTTCTTAAAAATAAAACTAAATTTTACTCTCAAAATGTTGCTGTATCCAGCTTATCCCAATCCAACCAAATGCCAAAATTGAAAAATACTGATCTTTGAAATCATTATGAGTATATCATGAAATATTTTTTAAATAAATACACTTTATTAGCGATATACTTCATATGCATTACGGTTTTTATTCTTTTTTGGGTGATGGTCATCACCTTTCTTATGGCATCGCTGTAAGCTTTTGATATAACTTGAGTTTACTTGTAAGCATCAATACTCAACTGACCACTACCCTTTTTTGATAAGTACCTGCTCAACTTTCCGGAAATCCTCTAAGTCATCAATATCAATATGTCTTTCAACAGGGTAAATTTTAGGATTATTACCTATAAAATCATGAATAGTTTCAAAAGCATCATATTTAATTGCATATAAAGCCCCATCCTCGCAGTAAACATCTTCTATCAAATAATTTTCCTGCCTTCTGGGCCTTAAATGATAATCATAAAGCGCAGTTACAGAGCCGTCATGATTTTTTCTCCATAAAGGCATGGCCCTGGTAGCCCAAAATGCGGTAAATATAGAATCATTATCAGAACTAATCAGTTCTTTTAACGCTTCATCAATAACAATTTCATCTCTCATCGGACAAGTCGCCTGCAATAATACAATAATATCCGGTACATAACCGCCGGCTTTTAACTCATTTACAACATGAACTAAAACGGGCGCAGTTTTAGTTTCATCCTGTGCAAGATTTTCAGGCCTTTTTAAGACTTTCGCTCCAAAATTTTTAGATACCTCAGCAATTTCAGAATCCTCAGTAGAAACAATCACTTTATTTATTAATTCAGATTTTAAAGCTGCTTCAATTGTATAGGCTACTAAAGGCTTACCAGCCAAAGGTCGAATATTTTTTCTTGGAATACCTTTAGATCCCCCCCTTACCGGAATAATACCCAAAATATTCATTTTTATATCTAACCCCATAACCCCTTCAAAGGGGCAATTTCTTTAAAATTTTTTATTTTTTATAATTAATTTGTTTTTTGTTCTTCTTTTACGGCTTTCTTTATCATATCCATAGAAATCCCGTCTTTCTCCAAGGTATCCAAAAAATTTTGAGCAACTTGCTTTTGCATCTCAGGCGGCATAACTCTTAACAGCTCAATAGCCTTTGAAATAACAGGATCATCATCATACCATCTGTTTCCTTTTTCAGGGTGCACCATCTTATAAAAAGAATCTATAGATTCCTTACTAACTTGAGATTCAATCTTTTTCAAGAATACTTCCGCTTGCTCTCTAAAATCAGTTTTAAAGTACTTTAACAGTTCAATAACTTCCATTAAAAGAGGATCGTGGTCGTACCATCTTTTATATTTGACCATGTTTTCAAACCTTTTGCTTTTTTTTATTTTTTATATTTTTATTTTTATTAATATTTTCATCTTTTACTTTAATACGTTTTATATCAGCACCAAGCATTGTAAATTTTTCAATAATATTTTCATATCCTCTATCTAGGTGAATTAACCCGTCAATCTCCGAAGTCCCGTTAGCACACAAGCTCGCAATAACTAGCGATGCTCCGGCCCTAAGATCACTGGCTTTCAGCTCGGCCCCCATAAGACTTCTCACGCCCTTTACTATAGCGTGACTACCTTCTTGTTGAACATCAGCACCCATTCTTCTTAACTCGCCAATTTGCCTGAATCTGTTTTCATAAATACTTTCATTTATTATGCTTATACCTTTAGCAGTTGCCAAAACTGCCATCAAAGGTGATTGCATATCTGTCGGAAAGCCTGGATAAGGCTGAGTAACAATATTAACAGCCTTTGGCCTTGTCGGACAAGAAACTTCTATGCTAAACGGGTCCACTATCGATACATTAGCCCCAAGGTCTGTAAGCTTGCTAATTACAGCGTTTAAATGATTAGGGAATACATTTTTTAAAACAGCTTTACCCCTGGAAGCCACAACAGCCGCCATATATGTTCCAGCTTCGATACGATCTGGAATAGTAGTATAAACCGCAGGATGCAAATCTTTTTGATCAACACCGTTAATTATTATTTCAGAAGAGCCGGCTCCGTTTATATCAGCACCAATTGCATTTAAAAAATTGGCCAAATCAATTATTTCAGGTTCTTGAGCCGCATTATTGATAATGGTAGAGCCTTCTGCCAAGACAGCTGCCAGCATAATATTTTCAGTTGCACCTACACTGGGTCTGTCCAGAGTTATTTCACTGCCGACAAGTTTATTGACAGTGGCAACTACATATCCCCCTTCTATTTTCACTTTAGCTCCAAGTGCTTCTAAACCTTTTATATGAAAATCAATTCGTCTCTCACCAATTGCACATCCCCCGGGCAGTGCAACTTTAGCTTCATTGCATCTTCCTAACAACGCACCCAAAGTAATAAAAGATGCCCTCATCTTGCTTACATACTCATAACTGGCTGTACAGCTTGTGATTTCAGTTGCATCTATTTTAACAAACTTTTCATTTTCATTATATTCTGTTTTTACTCCAAGCTTGTTAATAACCTCCAGCATTGTTTTAACATCAGCCAAAGCAGGAACATTATGAATCTCACATATGTCATCTAATAATAAAGCGGCAGCCATTAATTTTAAAACAGCATTTTTTGCGCCACCTATGGTAACCTCGCCCCTAAGCCTTTTCCCGCCTTCAATGATTATCTTTTCGTTCAAGAACATTCCTCCTCAGACATATACGAGACTAATTCTATCATAAGTAAAACTATTTGTTGTTGTGTTTTATATAAGAAATTTAATTTCTCGTAATACTATTAAAAAAACTTACAGTATGACCTATTATTAACTATTATGGAGTTAAAATTTTAAATCGGCAAATTTCTTAATATATTTTATCAATTTGGCTAAAATTTATATATTGATTAAGTGTCTATAACTTTCTTTTAATAAATGTACTATTTTATAGTAAAATATTTTTAGTAAAGGTGATAATTATCACCATATTTTTATAGAGCTAGTTTGGTTTATAAATTTTATAATACGTATATATATTACTTATTTTTGAGGGAGTAATAGATGAAAAATTATCAACAGCTGAGTGTTTATTTAGTAATTGGGTTACTTTTATTAGCTTTTGTATCAACTGTTTTTGTCTCTAAAAACGGTGTAATTCAAGATATATCCTACAGTCAATTTATAAAAAAAGTCGTAAACGGAGATATTAAAAAGGTAGAAATAAAAGAAGGTTTTTTAGAAGCAGTTCCAAAGCAAGAAGTAGTTTCAGAGAAAAACAAAAAAAATACCATTAAAAAATATAAAGTCTGGATACCTTCAGACAACCCGAAATTAATTGAAAAACTTGAAGCAAGCGATGTAGGAATAGAAGTATTTCCGCCTAACCGTTCAGGTTACTGGCTAACGGTAGTAGGAACACTATTTTTTCCTTTAGCATTTATTATAATAATAGCCCTTGTATTTAGAAGCGTACAAAGTGGAGGCTCTCAAGCAATGTCATTTGGCAAAAGCAAGGCTAAGATGATGCTTGACAGTAAAGTTAATGTTACCTTTGCTGATGTAGCAGGTATTGACGAAGCAAAACAAGAACTGGAAGAGATAGTTGATTTCTTAAAAAATTCACAAAGATACCTTGCGCTGGGTGCTAAAATTCCTAAAGGTGTTTTACTTGTAGGTTCGCCAGGTACCGGTAAGACTTTAATGGCAAAAGCAGTAGCCGGCGAAGCAGGTGTTCCGTTCTTTAGCATAAGCGGTTCTGATTTTGTTGAAATGTTCGTCGGTGTTGGTGCTTCACGTGTAAGAGACTTGTTTGAACAAGCTAAAAAGCACGCACCTTGTATTGTATTTATTGACGAAATAGATGCCGTAGGTCGTCAAAGAGGTGCCGGCCTGGGTGGAGGACACGATGAAAGAGAACAAACACTTAACCAGTTATTAGTTGAAATGGATGGTTTTGATAAGACAACCGAAATCATTATAATTGCAGCTACCAATAGGCCGGATATCCTTGATAATGCATTATTAAGACCCGGTAGATTTGACAGACAGGTTGTTATAGACAGGCCCGACGTTGCAGGGCGTGAGCAAATTCTGGAAGTCCACGCAAAAGGCAAGCCATTGGCTGATGACGTTAATATTAAAACACTTGCAAAAAGAACTCCCGGCTTTACCGGTGCCGACTTATCAAATTTGATAAACGAAGGTGCTCTGTTAGCAGCCAGGGAAAATAAAAAAGAAATAGAAATGTATGACCTTGAACAAGCAATTGATAAAATTATTGCAGGTCCTGAAAAGAAAAGCCGTATTATAACTGACGATGAAAAAGAAAATACTGCTTATCACGAAGTTGGACACGCACTGTTGGCCAAAATGCTTAAAAATTCCGACCCTCTGCATAAAGTAACAATTATCCCAAGAGGTATGGCACTGGGTGTAACTATGACATTACCCGAAAAAGACCACTTGACTTATAAAAAATCTCAACTTGTAGACCAAATAACAATGCTTCTTGGAGGTAGAATAGCTGAAGAGATAGTTTACGGCTCAGAAGATATAACTACAGGTGCACAAAACGATATAGAAAGAGCTACTGAGTTAGCAAGAAAAATTGTTACAACTTACGGAATGAATAGCAATATCGGTCCTATTGCTTTAGGTAAGAGAAATGAGCATGTATTCCTAGGCAGAGATTTTGGAACAGAAAGAAATTTCTCTGAAGAAGTTGCTGCAAAAATAGATAAAGAAATCAAAGATATTATTGTAGAATCTTATGAGCTGGCTAAAAAAATGCTTACAGAGAATAGGGATATGATGGAAGAAATTGTAAAAGTTCTTTTAGACAAAGAAACTCTGGATGAAAAAGAATTTGAAGATATTATGAATAAAGTAAAGTCAGAAAGACAGATACACAGCACATAAGCTTATTCCCACTTTACTGTTTGACACTTAACAGCAACTGAGATATCTTTTATACTGCTTCAAAATTAAATTAAAATATTTTTGATTATTAAGTAAAATAAAAACTATACCATACATATTAAAATAATAAGGTAAAGGTAAAATGGTAAAAAAAATAGACAGACAAGTTCAAGAGACTTTAGACCCTGAATACAGAAGTACGGTATTTGAAGAAGTAGAAAAAAATTTTACTAAAGAACAGGCTGAAAAAGAAGCCAGTCGTTGTATAAATTGTAAAAAACCAAAGTGCGTAAAAGGTTGCCCTGTTAATATAGATATTCCCGGTTTTATACAAGAAGTTCAAAAAGGTAATATTCAAGAGGCCGGCAGAATAATAAGAAAAACAAGCTTGCTTCCTTCTGTTTGCGGGAGAGTTTGCCCGCAGGAAAGGCAATGCGAAGGTGCTTGTGTTTTAGGCATAAAAGGTGAATCAGTAGCAATAGGCTGTCTTGAAAGATATGTAGGTGATAACTCTCAAGCTGACCCTGTAGAAATTAAAAAAACAGGACAAAAGGTTGCTATTATCGGTTCAGGCTGTGCGGGCATAACTGCAGCAGCAGATTTAGCCATGGCAGGGCATGATGTAACGGTGTTTGAGGCATTACATGCCCTTGGCGGTGTTTTACGCTATGGAATTCCGGAATTTAGACTGCCAAGGACTGCATTGGACAGAGAAATAGAGTCCTGTAAGAGTCTGGGGGTAGAGTTTAAAACAAATTATATAGTCGGCAAGTCTGTTACCATAAATGACCTGATGGAACACGACGGATTTGATGCAGTATTTATCTGTAGTGGTGCCGGTCTTCCTAAAATGTTAAACATTGCCGGAGAAAATCTTAACGGTGTTTATTCCGCTAATGAATTCCTAACCAGGGTAAACCTTATGAGAGCCAACAGGGATGAGTACCCTACACCTATCAAGGTAGGCAAAAAAGTTGCTGTTATCGGTGGCGGAAATACCGCTATGGACGCTGCAAGAACTGCAAAAAGAATTGGTTTTAAAGAAGTAACTATTGTGTATAGACGTTCAGAGGCTGAACTCCCTGCAAGAAAAGCAGAGATTGAACATGCCAAAGAAGAAGGCATTATATTCAAGCTATTACATTCGCCTATAGATATTACAGGTGAAGACTGCCGGGTAAGCGGGCTAAATTTACAAGTAATGGAGCTCGGAGAGCCTGATGAAAGTGGCAGAAGAAGACCTGTTGCCGTTAAAGGTAAAAAAGTTCTAATGGATGTAGATACTGTGATTGTTGCTTTGGGTACAAACCCTAATCCAATTATCCAACAATCAGCTTTAGCAGAAGGATTACAGCTCGATATTAACTCCAGAGGTTATATTACAATTGATGCTGACAGCGGTTTGACTTCTGTACCGGGGATTTATGCGGGTGGAGATGTCGCGCCTGTTAACGAATCCAATGCCATTAATGCAATGGGTGCGGGCAAGCGTGCAGCTAAAGCAATTAACCAATATTTAGAGGAAAAGAGTATCTCTAACTAACGTAAAATAGTATACTAATACATATACAAATTATAATATTTTCTACTAATAGCCCTGTGTAGCAACTTTACACAGGGCAACTTGCAGCCAAGGTCTGCAAGTTTTTTTATTACGTTTTTTTTTATTAAGCAATGTTACAAAATTAACATTTTTATATTGAAAAAGCCTGTGAAAAATTCAAAAACATGTAATGATTGTTGTCGATCAAGCTATGTTGATTCAGTTAAACTTAAGCTGTATCAAAGCTTGTAGCGATGACATAAAAAAGGTGATGACTATCACCGAGGATAAGTGTGCCTATTTATACCCTTTTGCGGTGCAAAATTATCGTTGTATAAATTATTTTTGATTTTTACGTAACATACAATTGAATATTTTTTTTAACTCTCTTTAAGGCTAAAAGTACGGGTTTTG
>JANQHM010000232.1 GCA_028282645.1 Candidatus Gastranaerophilales bacterium | reverse complement strand
GATGAATATAATTGTGCAAATGATAATATAATAGACATAACTATTGATAGAAATTATAGTAGAAAAGAAGAATTAAATAAAAAGAAGCCTCATTATTAGCGGGTTTTCAGTTTAAAGTTCAAAAAAGTGATAGTCATAAGCTCTTTTAGCAGAAAAAGAGGGGCTTTAGTATTGTCACTTTTATGTATTTCCGGAATTCGCCAATAAAGTATGCTATAATTAGATTCAGATAGAATTTTAATAATTAAACTTAAAATTTTAGTATTTTTTTCCGATAATATAGATAAGAGCTTTTAGACAAAATAACAGGAGTAATAATCTTATGAACTTGCCAAACAAACGAGCAGCAGAACTTTTAGGCAAAGATAAGTTTAAATCAGAAAAAGCAGCTAATAAAATTATCAACGATACAGATTTAGAAGCCTGGAAATGTATTATTGATAATGCCGAGTTTATTTTTAGCTATATTAAAGAAAAAGCCGGTAGAAAGCTTGCTTTTGCAATAAACAAAGACAATTATACTAATATTTTTAAATTTTTTAAGTACTATGCGGAAGAACTGGATTATTTTCTTGTAGAGCCGCTTACAAAGCTTGATACAGATAAAGTTAAGCCCCAAATGCTCGAATTGATAAACGCGGGTTCTGTAGAAGAAAAAGCCTATGCAGTTAAATACTTAGGATTGATAAACGATGCGGACAGTGCAAAATTAATTTTTGAACAGTATAAAGAAAATTTTGAGCCGTTAAAAAATAATGTGGCAGAAGCTCTAGCCGCTTTAGAAGACAAAGATTCTTATTCATATTTTATAGAACAGCTAAAATCAGAAGATGATTGGGAAAAAGTTGATGCAGCAAGGTTTTTATCAGTATACGGCAATTCCGATGCAGTAAAGCCTATGCTGAAAGCAATGTCAACCAGTGATATGGCAGAAAATATAGCAGGAGAAATATCTTCCCTGGTTAACCTGTCAGAACTATTTACCAGTGAAGATAAGCAAATTCAGGAATTGTCACTGGAAGCCTTTGATAATATTCTTTCCGGCATTCCCGAAGTCTGGGATGTAGATTCATTGCTTGGCTTTAAAGTCTATGACTGTATTAATAAAATCATAGAATTAAGCCAGGATGATGTAAGTTTTGAAGGTCAATACGCTTTGCTTTTATTAAAAATGAAAAACAAGGCAGATTTGTTTGTAGAAAATTCTCAATACACATTTGATGCTGAAAAAGATGCATTAAAGGAGTTAGAAGAAATTCATAACCTGCTAAACAGCTTAGGCGAAGATTTTTGGAAAGTTCAATCAGAAAATTTGTACGAAGAACTGTCAGAAGAATCTTTAAAAAGAAAAAAATCAGTAATTGCACTAATAGCAGAATTAAATCAAGAGAGTGCAACAGAGCATTTATTACCTATGCTGGAAAAAGAAACAAATGAAATCCTTCTATGCGAGATTATTTCAGCAGTTGATAAGCTCGGACAAGCTTCCAGGATTAAAAATACAGATGAATTATTATCTAAAATAAAAGATCCCAATTTACTGGCAATATCAAAAAGCTCTCTATCTCACATTTAGAAATAAAATCATATATTATAGATTTTAAAATAAAAAATAAACAGTCTTCTTTTAAATAAGTCGGCTGTTTATTTTATTGAATGTCGATACAATTTATATAATAAATAGATTTGACACTTGCAAATAATATATTGTTTGCAATATACTATTGAATGTTTTGAATAAGATTTTACTCTACTCATCAATTGATAATTATTTATTCTTAAATAATCTAAAAAGTATTTAAGATAAAAAATATAGGGGGATAGAAGGAAGAATGAAAAAAATTTTAATATTAAATGCCAATCCCGATGAAAACAGCTTGTGCAATGCTCTTGCCCAAAAATACCTTGAAGGGGCGAAAAAGTCAGACTATGATATTAAAATAGTAAATCTAAGAGAGCTAAGCTTTGATCCAATACTTCATCACGGGTATAATCAGGTACAAGAACTTGAGAACGACCTAAAAGACCAGCAGGAATTAATAAAATGGTGCGAACATCTTGTTATAGTTACTCCTTTATGGTGGGGCAGCGTACCGGCATTATTAAAAGGCTACTTTGACAGAGTTTTACTGCCCGGATTTGCTTTTAAGTTTAAGCCAAACGGCAAAGGCTGGGATAAACTGTTAAAAGGCAGATCAGCCACTGTTATTTATACGCAGGGGGCACCGTTTTGGTTTTCGTTTTTATTTACGAATGATGCTTTTTGGACGGTGCTTAATAAGTCCGTATTAGATTTTTGCGGGTTTAAACCTGTTTTAAGGTTTGTAGCAGCTAATGTGTCCAATGCTAATGAAAAAAAAAGAGAAGCTTGGCTGGAGAAGGTCTTCTTTTTAGGAGTAAAAGGTTATTAATCATTTAATCTGTCCACATAATCCATATACTGCTTAATATTAAACTTTAGCTTCATTCGGTCGTAACTCATATATCTGACTTTGCCGGTTATAAATCTATCAGCCCAGGCTCTATCGTGTACCCCTCCGATACTCCACGCAACACCGACATAACCGTTTGGGTCACGCCCGTCCAGTTCGTATTTATTATTTAAATAATTAGCCCATTCAAGGGCAACTTCAGGCGATGGTGACCATTCGAGCATTTTTTTTGCCCAATACATTCTTAAGTAGCCGTGCATTTTGTTTTTTCTTACCATTTCCAGTTGCGCTGCATTCCAGAGGTCATCATGAGTTTTAGCTGTCTCAAATTCCTCAAGTGTATAGATATATTGTCTAAAATCAGCTTTATGTTTAATTAGGCTTTCTTTCACCCAGCCAGGAAACCCTTCAAAGTTGTCATAATTAGCATTATAATAGCAAAAGTTATCAGCCAGCTCTTTTCTGATAATTAATTGCTCGAGAAAAGCCTCTTTTGAGATGTGTTCAGATTTTGATATTTTTAAAGCTACCCTTTGCGCGGATATCTGGCCAAAGTGTAAATATGGCGACAAGTTTGACGATCCTTCCACGTTTGGGTTGTTTCTTAATTCATCATAATCTTCCAGTTTATATTCAATAAAGTGATTTAAAATACTTTTCGCTTCTTTAGTACCTGATTTTAACCAGTTTATTTTATCTTCTTTTGATATATTTAAAGATTTAATAATTTCATCCCAGTCATTAACTACAAAATCAGCTTCTTCATTACAATAATGATTCTCTAACTCAGGCATTGGTGTTAAAAACTGTGGTAAAAGCTTGTTAATCTTTGGTCTTATTGTATAGGCCGCATATTCTTGCTTTTGTGATGTTACCCAGCAAGGGACTATATTATGCGCATCTACCTGATAAATATTTATATCAAGCTTGTTAGTTGTTTCTTTTAACCACTGTTGCGAGATTTTTAAAGGATTAAAGTCCGTAACAAGAGTGCTGGTTTTATTTTTATTGATTATTTCTAGTATATTTATTGAGGGCTCACCTATCATAATTATAAACGGAATATTTTTGTCTTTTAAAATTTTTTCAACTTCTTTTAATCCATCCAGCATAAAGTTATAATGTCGCGAATCAGCGTCAAGATAATTTTTGACCAGATTAAAGACAGCGTATAACTTGCACTTGTATGTTAATGCCATATCTTGAGCATATAATAGTGCCCAGTTATCCTCTGCCCTTTGGTCTCTGCTCATCCAGTAGCAGATTGAATTTTTTATGCTTTTTGTTTGTTTTAAAAACTGAACTCTTTTTAAGTCCATTTATTTTATACCGATTTATTTACTATTACTTAATGTATTATTAAATTTTTATTTTTTAAATAATCTTTTTACTATTTTTAAATACTGCTCATCAATTAAAGTATTTTTGAATTAGTATAGCTGATAGTACTATATCCAGTTTTTATACTTTTAAATAAACTTAAATAAGTTTGTCTTAGAATAAGTTGTATGGATTATATTCAAGGATTTATTTTAGATGTTAAAAATTTTACTATTTTTATTATTATTTTTTATAAAAGCACCAGCAGCTTTGGCCAAAGGTATAGATGAAAAAATAGATGCAATGTTCGCGCCTTTTACAGACGTTATTTCTGATATAATATTTTACCCCATATCTGTTTTTGGAGCTCAAGTACCTGTTAGTGTGTTGTGGCTGTTAGTTGGAGCTATTATGTTTACAGTTCAAACCAGATTTATAGGTATTTGGGGTTTTAAACACGGCTTAAAACTATTATTTACTAAAAATACAAAAGAAAAAAATGCTAACGGTGAAATTTCTTCTTATCAAGCACTGTTAACAGCTTTATCAGGAACCGTAGGACTTGGAAATATTGCAGGTGTTGCGATTGCAATTACCATTGGCGGTCCCGGTGCCGCATTTTGGATGTGGATAGGTGCAATACTCGGTATGGCTGTTAAGTTTGTAGAGTGCACACTTGGTGTAAAATACCGTAAAGTAAACTCTGACGGCACAGTGTCCGGCGGTCCTATGTATTATATATCCCGAGGCTTTACAAAGAAAAAAATGAGAAAGCTCGGAGTTATATTAGCCGGAGTCTTTGCAGTTGGTTGCCTGGGAGAAGCCTTAAGCTGCGGCGGCATGTTTCAGGTTAAACAGCTGGTTTCTCAACTTGTAGAAGTAACAGGTGCAGAGCAAAGCTTTTTCTATCATAATAGATGGATACCCGGATTGGTCGTAACCTGCCTAGCGGCTTTTATTCTTTTTGGTGGAATTAAAAAGCTGGTGAAAACCACTTCTGTTTTGGTTCCTTTTATGGGTATTTTTTATTTTTTACTGGCTATGGCAGTTATAGTTCCTAATTATTATAAAGTTCCCGATGTTTTTGCCTTGATTTTTGAAACCGCCTTTAACCCTCACGCAATAGAGGGAGGTGTTATTGGTGTAATTATTATCGGCCTAAGAAGAGCAGTTGCGTCAAATGAAGCTGGTGTAGGCTCTGCTTCAATAGCTTATTCAAGTGTTCAAACAAGAGAACCTATATCTCAAGGTTTTATTTCTATGCTTGGCCCTTTTATTGATACAATTATATTTTGCTCACTTACAGCTTTTGTAATAATTATTACGGGTATGCACTCAACGGTTTCTTCAATCAACGGTGTTGAGCTTTCTACAAGAGCATTTGAGTCTGTTATACCTTATTCATCTTACCTGTTGTCAATTGTAATATTACTATTTTCTTTTTCTACTTTAATAGCCTGGGCTTACTACGGCCAAAAGTCCTGGAATTTTTTATTTGGAAATAAGTTAGCAGTAACAGCAGTTTATCAAGTCCTTTTTTTTTCTTGTATAATGATAGGTTCTTCTATGAACCTAAGAAGTATAGTAGATTTCTCTGATGCAATGATGTTTCTTATGGCTGTTCCTAATATAATTACCTTGTATGTCTTATTCCCGGATATTAAAAAAGACTTAAATAAATACTGGACAAAGCATAATAATAAAACAAAACCTGAAGTAATTATTGACCATAGCATTGAAGAGACTAAAGTATTTTAGAGTTAGTCTAACCAAGAAAGCCCATTAATGCCGACTCCTGTTAAAAAACAAAGATTCACCTCCTTAACTCTTCCAAGAAGGGCAGAACAAGCTATATCATCTTTTAGTAATCTGAGCAGCTGGCAATATAGACTACTCAGCGGCAGTGCAGCGGTGGCCATTCAGTATAAAATTGAATCTTCCAATAAAAATGTTGATGAGTCTACACGAAAAACTTCTACTGTTAGAACGGTTTTAAGGCTTGGTTTAGGTACAATTTCGGGTATTATAACCAGGTTTGTGGCAGAAAAGCTTGGCGTAAGATTTATTAATAATTATATAAGAGAGCAAGAGGTTTATGACGGCAGTAATTTAGGTGCAGATAAATGGTTAAAATTAAATATAAAAGAGGTTTCTAGCTATAAAAACGGCTATATTATATCGAATACAGGAGATTTATTAAAAAAAGAACAAATAAAAAATTCAGCAAATTATTCGATTAAAAAATTTGATTTAAAAAATTTAAAACTAAATAAAAAAATATTAGACTCTGCCCTTGTTGAAAACATAGACTTTATAAAAAAACTTCCTAAAGCTTTCGGTAATGCACTTGCATTAATTGCAACCATAGTAGCGACAATATCTTTAGAGCCTTTTTTAACAGATAAGCTTTTAAATTTTGTTATGAAAAAAATAAAAGGAGGAAAAAAAGATGAATCTTCTAAGTAATTCGCTTTTAAAAACCTCTGTATCATATATGAAAGACCCTGCAGGGTTTAACAGGATTGCATATATTATGTCCTGGGGGGCATCTTCAACCGGTCAGGTTTTTAGTATAGCCCAAAACAAAAAAATCTCTGAAAAGGAAAAACGCTTTTTAATTCCGCAAGAAATTGCTAATGGAGTGCTTAATGTTTTCTTTTTCTGGACAATAGCGTTATTAGCCGAAAAATTCGGCAAATTTATCACAGAAGGCAAGAACCCTATTGTAAAAGTAAATAGCTTTGAGCCAGGTTGCCAGCGACAAAAGGTTTTAGTAGCCGGTATGTCTGCTATTACCGGTATCATTGGCGGAATTTTAGCCAGTGATATAATTGCCCCTATAATCAGGAATAAAATCGCAGCAAAAATTCAAAAAAGGGCAATCAACAAAGAAAATCAAACAAAGCGAGCAAAACAGCCAACTTTTGATTCTAATGCAAGCTTTTATCAATTTTTAAATCATAAAACCCTGCCGAAATAATACTAAAAGTCTTTTTATTCACAAATAAAACAAAATCATCGTACTCGTAAAAATCATATTTTTTATTAACTTGTTCATATTTATAATTTTTATTATATTTTTTAAGAAAAATCCTTATATCAAGGTTTATAGGATAAAATGCCACCCAGTTTAATACATTATCCTTAAATCCCAGCTCTATTTTTTTTAAAAAGCTTCTGTTTAGTGATTCATAGTCTTTAAAATTATAAATTTCTATTTTTGCTTTTTGATCTTCTTTTATAAATTCTAAATTATAAAAACTATCAGATAGTTGTTTTTGAGTAACTTTACCGGGTTCGAGTTTTTTTAGGTCGTTATTTAATATATTTTTCCACATTTCAACATGATTATCTATAACTATTGATTTGTTTTTAGCTGTAGGATTATCGAAAAAGTTTACGTTTTCTACATATTCATGATTTTTATCAACACATAAATTAAAAAACCTGTAATTATAATAATGATACTAATTAGCAGCCTATAAAGTATTAATTATCCAATTAGAGCCAACTATTGACTTGATAGTTTCAGAATTGCTTTCGTAGAATAAAGAAGCTTCTATCATCTTTTCTTCTACT
>JANQHM010000223.1 GCA_028282645.1 Candidatus Gastranaerophilales bacterium | reverse complement strand
ACTAATAGTATTTTGGCTCATTTAAGTGTTTTTTTCAAAACAACTATTTTTTCAAACACTGACTATTTTTAATTTTTAGCTAGAATTAATTTGCCCTGGCCATCAAGCTAGGAAAATAAGTTTACACTAAAATTGGAATAATACTAAAATGCGATCAATATATCCTTTTTTTAATCTTCTAGGCATTGATACAAACAATCTAAAGCAGCTTGTGGCGATACATAACTTTTTAAATTTTGTTTTGTATTTTCAATTTCACTTATTGAATTTATTATTTTTTTTGTAATAAATAAATTTTGTGTATTAGCTTTTAAAACTTGTAATAAACAATTTTGAATATTATCGAGAATTTCAGGTATGGTTAAAGACTCTTCTTTTGCTATTTTAATAGTTTCTTCTGTAAGGTATAAAGCTTGTGCTGTTGATTTTGGCGGAAAATTTTGCAATAGAATATTTATACGATCCGGCATAAAAATATTAGGCTTATAACTTGCAAACTGAATAGTTTGACATCTTGACACAATTGTATCAAGCATATCATCTTTATTATTGCTTAAAAAGAAAAAAGTTATATTGTTATTTGGCTCTTCTATGGTTTTTAACAGGCTATTTGCAGACTCCAAATTAAGTATTTTACGTGATAACGCAGCGGGTATCCAGTTACATCGTTCATTATCATCCATGCTGACTGGCAGAGCTATTTTATTATTATAATTTTGCCACATTAGCTCGGCATTATTTTGGTATTCCTTGCCCTGCTGAGCATTGGTAAAAATAATTACCCTGTGATAAGAAGATGTAGACATAAGCATTTTTTTTAAATATTGAGCCTGATCAATTTTAATTACGGTTGCAGGCTGTGCTTTTGACCCTTCTCTGGTATACAAAAAGTCTATAGGCGATACCGTTATTACCGCAGGATGTTTATTTTGTTTTATCCAGTTACAATTAATGCAAGAGCAGTCTTGATTTAAGCTTAAATCCTTACAATTTAGTAATTTTGCTATTTGCAAGGCCAAATAATATTGATCTAAAGGTGAATTACCCGTTAAAAGATAAGCATGCGCAAGTTGCTTTTTATTTTGAAATAGAGTTTCAAAATAATTGGTTACGAATGGTTGTTTACTTTTAAATTCATCACAAAACATTATTAAATTCTACCTTTACGCACTTATTGCCATCTCTAAAGCCAATAAAGAATTAACTTGACCTGTTTTAATCTGCGATTCCGCCAGTGTTAAGGCTTGTTGCATTTTAATTAAATTATTTAATTTTATGTTTTTAAGTTTTTGTAAGTCCTTTTCAACTAAAAATTTATTCATACCAAGAGATTGAGATATTTCATAAGCATTCTTATTCCTTGATTCGGACTTAATTTTTATCCATTTTCTTATGAATGTTTGTAATGTTGCCATAATTTTAAGCTCGTGATCGGTTTCCAGCAATTTATGCAGCTCGTTCAGAGCCTCGAATTTATTTGCCTGTAACCAGTATTCCGCAAGCAAAAAGATATTTTTATGGCTTGAGCATAAATCCAGTACGTCCTGTTTTTTTATAAGTTTTTCAGGATGAACATACAGGGCTATCTTATCAATTTCCGAGCTTAATTTTCTCAGATTACTGCCAGTATTATGCAATAGCTCTAAGGCCGCGTCTGTAGATATTTTTATATTTTTTTCCAAAGCATTTTTTTGTATCCAGCCTGCTATTTCTTTATCCTGATAAAACTTAAAAGGATTAAATGCTTCTATTTTTCCTATTTTATCTATTGTTTTGGTTAATTTAATCGTAGAATCTATTTTTTTGCCTGAATCCCTTGGAATATGACATACAAACAAAACATAAACTTTATCATTTATATTCTCTAAAATTTCTATAAGTTTTTTTACCAAAGGATCAGAGCTGGAGAATTTTCTGTTACCCCTTAAAAATATTGTATTTGCTTCTATTTCAATCAGCATATTTCCAAAGCTCATAGGTAAAGTCTGGAGTGTTTCGGTTAACTGCAATAAATCCGGCTCTTTTAATTTTTTATGATTAAGCATACTCCAGGCAGGGTCTAAAATTTTATCTTTAAGGGCTTTTATTTTGTTATTTAGATTAAATTCTTCTTCGCCCCAAAATAAATATACAGGCATGTTTACTAACCACTAATTGTTTAAAACGTTCATTCTTTAATTATTTTAGCATAGAAAGAATCTCTAAAAAATAAACAGGAGATTTTAAGATTAACCTCCTGTTTATTCAGTTTATTAAAATTTTAATTTATTTTTTTCATTTAGAACCCACTAAGTTTGAATTCGCCAAAATACTTGCGCCTACTACACCGGCACTTTCACCAAGTTGAGCAGGAACTACTTCTACAGCGTCAGCAGCAACTTTAAGAGATCTTTTTTGTATAGTTTCTCTAATAGGGTTAAAAAGAATATCTCCAGCCTGTGCAACACCGCCACCTATAACGATTTTTTCAGGATTTAAAAGGTTAACAGTATTAGCTAAGGCTATACCGATCCAGTAGCCGATTATTTCAAAAATTCTTTTGGATACAGCATCTCCCATATTAGCAGCTTCACCTACTATTTGAGATGTAATTGGTGTATTAATGGCTAATTCTTTAAATTTACAGCTTTTACCACCCATAATGTAATCATGAGCTAATTTTACAATACTTGGACCGGAGGCTAAAGTTTCTAAACAACCAGTTTGCCCACAACCGCAAATATCACCGCCCTGATCTTTTAATATCATATGGCCTAATTCACCGGCAGCCATACTGGCTCCGCGTACCATCTGACCGTTAGCGATAATACCTGCACCAATACCTGTTCCAACTGTAATACAAACAATGTCTTTGGCTCCTTTGCCTGCTCCATGGGCAAATTCGCCTAATGTTGCTACATTAACATCATTATCTGCTTTGGTTGGTAATCCGAATCTTTCTTCCATTATTTGACCTAAAGGAACATTTATCCAGCCAGGAATGTTAGGAAGTATGTGAACAAGGCCTTTTTCGTAGTCAACTTGCCCGGGCAAACCAAAACCTATTCCGCCAATATCACTTTTAGGAATTTGTGTTTCCTTAAGGCTGGTTTGAATTTCTGTAATGATATTTGAAATAGTATATTCATACCCCATTTCCGCTCTGGTGGGGACGGAATTTGAATATACAATATGACCGTCATAGTCAACAATTGCAATTTTAACGTTTGTACCCCCCAAGTCTACTCCGATGTTGTATTTGGTAGTCATTAACTGTCCTCCCTGCTTCTACTCTCTTATCATCACTTGTAAGTTTATCATGAATAAATTATTATAAATTAAAATCAGCAAAATATATTTACTTTATTTAAAATTTGGGGATGATCATCACTCCAAAAGAATTTGCATTATTTACCACTCATTTTTTTCATGAATTCTATATTTTTTTTGAGAATATTTTTATACAGATTTAAATACTCCTGTGCCATTCTTTGAGAATTATAGACTGATAATGCTTTGACGTGACAATTTTGAATACTTTGTTTTAATTTTTCTTTATTTTCTATAAGGTTATTTATACTTCTTAAGAGAGAATTAGGATTGCTCTTTTGGAATAGACAGGCACAATCGCCCCACATTTCTTTCATAACAGGAGTATTGTTAACTATTAATGCACAGTTTAGATAAGCTGCCTTTATCATGTTAAAGGACTCTGATCCTGTCAGTGACAGATATATTGAAGAGTCATTATAAGCGGTTTCTATATCTTCATTATTTTTATAGGTAATGCTTTTTATCTTCCGATTTTGAGAAAATATTTTATCATTATCTAATACTTTTATATTTATGTTATCGGGTAACTTAGAAGCAATTTTATTTAACAAGCTAATATCCTGATGTTTTTTTAGCATGTATGCATCTACTATAATATCAGAGTTTAAGTGAATCTCTTCTTTAGGTAAAATAGATAATCCGTTATAGATAACTCTTATTTTATTTTTTATATCAAAACTTTTAACCAAATTATAGGCTGAATGCATAGAAGGCATAACTATAGCTTGAGAATTATTCAGAGCATCTTTCATTATATCTATAGTTTCAAAAAAATTTTGCGAGGAACTCTTTTGATTTTTGAACAAGCTGAAAATATTTCCCTGTGTATATAATAATGCAGGATAATTTTGAATAACAGAACTACATAAAATATGATTTAAATGTACAATATGTGGCCTAAAATCTTTTAATACCTGTTCCAGCTGTTTTTTTATCTCATCAAGATAATGTTTATCGTTTAATGTTGTTATTTCCTTTTCTGACAATAAATTAGTTGGAATTATTTGTATATTTTCCAAGTTATGCGTGTTTGCACTTACGTCATTGCCAAACCCTAAAATGCAAATTTCAATATTAGATTTTTGTTGCATCGATTTACATAAATTATAAGTATACTCCCATCCTGAACCGTCCAAGTCACTTGTCATTAATAGCCTGAAAGTTGAAGCCATAAGATAAAACCCCTCTGCCTTGTATCAAATTATTTACGGTTCAATATATGTATATTTTTCCGTTTAAGCAAACAAATATAATAATTGGCGTAATTTTCAAATATGATTTAGTTTAAGGCCTTATAAAGGTAAGTTCATCAGTAACCCCGATAATTAGCTTGTATAGAATTTTGTTAGTAGATACATCGAGTTCTGATGTTTTCAAGTAAACTTAAGTTATATCAAAAATTTTTACTTTTTATAAGCTTATTCTAAAAAGTAATCTGAAATTTAATTGCTAGTAAAAAAAATGAACAAAATAAAAAAGGTTCTTTTTTTATAGAACCCTTACACTTCCGTTTTATTTACCTTTTTGTTCTTACCTTTTCCTGTGTCGTTTTTACCCAATATTATAAAGTATATTTTTTTATTTAAATTGCTTATTTGCTTATAAAATATTAAGTTTTATTAAATCTTGTTTATAGTTAGTATATTTAGTATATATAGATAATTCTTTATATAAATTAATATTTTTATAAAAACACGCAAATAAAAGCGTTATTATAACTTTATAAAATCAGAGGTAATAATTATCTGATTCAAATGAATAATCAGAAAAAATAATTTTAAAGTTAGTATAAGTCAAAGAGGTAAAAAAAATGAACAGTTTTAGTCAAATGTGGGAAATCATTAAAGTCTGTAACAATAGATTTAATACATGGAACAAAAACAGTTAGAGCCTGTCCGGTAAAAAAAGAAAAATTCAATTAAAAAAAGATGAGTTGATTCTTATCTTTTTTTAATTGTATCTATTTCTGGGGTTCCAAATTAAATTTCAGATTACTCTTTTCAGAGTCTTGTTTATTTTACTAGATTTAACACGATTGAATAATCTGAAAAGTATTTTAGAAATAGTATAATCACTCTATTAACTTACTTTTTATTGTTAAATCAATCTCTTTTATTTTTTCTCTTGCATTTCCAATAATATCAATAAACGCATTAACAACATCAGGATCAAACTGGTGACCAGATGATTTTTGCACCTCTTCCAAGGCAGATATATGAGACATCTCATCCCGATAAGCCCTTTTTGATACCATTCCGTCATAAGCATCAGCTACGGCAATAATTCTGGCTCCCATAGGTATTTCATCAGCCATTAATCCATACGGATAACCACTGCCATCATACTTTTCATGGTGTAATTTAATTATTTCCACAACCGGCTCTAACTGTTTTATACCTTCAAGAATCTTCACTCCAACCAAAACGTGGTTCTTAATGCTTTCATATTCTTCACCGTCCAAGTTTTCAGGCTTGTTAATAATATATTCAGGCACACCTATCATTCCAATATCGTGAAGCAATCCGGCCAATTCGAGCTCACTTAATGCTATATCAGATAGTCCCAATTTTTTACCGATTTCTAATGAGTAAAATGTAACCCGTTTGCTTCTACCAAAGGTAAAAGAATCCTTTGCATCCAAAGCCTCTGTAATAGCGCTTATTGTCCCCGAAAACAAGTCCTTAAGATCAGAAGCAAGCTTTATATTGTCAATATTTAATTTATAAATTTCGATAGCCGAATCAACAATTTCGGCCAAAGCATTGGGATTAAAAGGTTTTCTTACATATCTATGGATCTTAGCCGAATTAATTGCACTGACTAAAGATTTAGTATCAGTATAAGCTGTTATTAATATTCTAATTGTTTCAGGAGCAATATTAAGCACATCCTCTAATAGTTCAACACCTTGCAGGTCAGGCATTTTATTATCGGATATAACAACATCAATTTTATTTTGTTTAATAAGGTCTAATGCTTTTAGACTTGAATTAGTCATAAAAACATTATATTTCTTGCGAAAAGTTCTCTTAAGCAAGTGTAAATTATCTATTTCATCATCTACAATCAGAATGTTATACATACTTTTATTTAACTCTTACCAGACCTATTCTTCACTATATCAGTTTTTTCCATATCAAACGGAATTTTTATAATAAACTTTGTGCCTTTATTTTTCTCACTTTCTACAAATATTACTCCATTATGCATTTTTATTATTTTATAACAAATTGATAGACCTAATCCAGTACCTTGACCGACCGGTTTTGTTGTAAAAAATGGGTCAAATATCTTATTTTTTATATTTTCATCAATTCCAATTCCGTTATCAGCTATTGATACTACAGCATTATTACCTTCTTTTGCTACATCAATCGTTACTGTTCCATCTCCATCAATTGATTGAATTGCATTATCAATTATATTCATAAATACTTGATTTAGTTGACTCGCATAACAATTTACCTTTGGAATTTTTTCATAATTTTTTATTATTTTTATTTCATCTTTAAACTTATTTTTAAGTATATTTAGTGTACTTTCTATACCCTCAATAAGGTTAACATCTTTAATTTTAGACTCATCTAACCTCGAAAAATTTTTAAGATCCGACACTATTTGCATACACCGCTCGGTTCCATCCTTGCAGCTGTTTAACAGCATAGGAAGATCCTCTTTTATATATTTATAATCAACTTCATCTTTTTGACTTTCAATCGCTTCATTTACTTCAGGTGGCAATTTATCTGTAAAATTACTTGTCTTGTCGATTACTTCCATTAAATCTTCAGAGTAATCCCTTAAATGAGCTAAGTTACCATAAACAAAATTTAGCGGATTATTCAATTCATGTGCAACACCGGCAACCAATTGACCTAACGAAGCCATTTTTTCATTATGAACCAGCATTGCTTGAGTTTCTTTTAATTCCTTATAAGCCGCTTCCAACTCTTTATTTTTAGCACTCAGCTGTTGAGTCCGCTGCTCAACTTTGTCTTCTAAAGAAGTATACAAAGTATCCAGCTTTTTAGCCATATCATTAAATGAATGTGCCAGGAACCCGATTTCATCGTTATCAGAAATTTTAACATTTGTTTTTAATTTTCCTTTAGAAAATTCCTTTGCAGCATCAGCAAGCCTTTCAATAGGTTTAATAACCAGTTTGGCAAGAATAAATGCGGAAGACGAACCTAATATAAGAAATATTATTATAAATGCAATATTTCCCTTCATTAACAGCGTGATTAATTCTGATAAAGCATATTTCTGAGAGTAACCGAATATAATTTGATACTTACCGTTATTAAAAGTGGTATTTATCTCTCTTAATTTACTGGTATTGATAGGCGCAAAAGATTGTTTAAATTCCATATCACTAATAGAATCAACTCTTGTTCCAATCATATTGCGAGAGCTGGACCAAATGTACTTATTTTTTTGCAAATCAGCAATTGAAACATATAAAACTAAATTATTCTTAATTAAAAAGTTACTTAAGTCACTTAAGCTTTTATAATTATTATTCTTTATATCCTCTTTTGAACGCTCAAGTATAATATTACTTATAGAGTTATATAAATTAGTTTTATCTATCTGATTATATCTAAATAAAGCATAAGTTGCATAAATATTATAAAACGATGTAAAAATTATACTAATAAATATTGAAATTGCTATTATAAGGGTAAATTTATTTACAAGGGAAGATTTTTTATTTTTAAATAAAGAAAATATCATATTTTTTATCCCGTTCATTCAGCTACTCATCATCATCCAGATCATCAAGTAATATATCATCTATCAATAAATCTTTGTCTGCTTCTTTTTTAACAGGATCCACAGGCTTAACAATATTTTTTTTAGGCCTTTGCACAACTTTGCCTATTAAATATCCTAGCAAACCAAGGCTTATTCCTCCCATTATGCATAATTTAAATGCATACAATACAGCTTCAAAGCTAAGTGAACCGGCTCTTATCAAAACATTAGAGCCAATTAATAAAATTGCAAAACTGGCAAATATAGCTGCAAACCTTTTATCTAAATTTAAATAACGTCTATCCATAATCAAAAGTTGAATTTATACCTTTACATTTTAACTCCAGTTGTCGCTTAAACGTGGCTTGAATAATTAAAAATCTATCCTTTTCTGATATTTCAATAAACTGACCAGACAAATAGTATTCATTCTCCTTTAATTTATTTGGTTCTACTCTTAAAATTTTTAATAATGTTTTTACCTTCATATTTTCCATTACATTAAAGCTAACATCAAAAACACATCCGACTTTAAATTTTTTATCAGAAATAATTTTTAATCCGCCACCACTAATATTTTTTGTTGCCAATACATATTTATCTGTTGTATTAATGTTCACAGCTTCAACAGGTACAGAATGTTCAACCCTGGAATATTGCCTTCGTTGGATGTATCTAACATCTTTTGGCAGACTAAAAGACACTTCTTGCCCATTTACTTTAATTACATCACTATAAAATTTTACTAAACACTCGTTAGACGGTATAGAAAACTCTATACTTTGAGAAGGGCTAAAATTGGCTGAATATCCATCCAATAAAACAACAAAATCATCATTGTTTATTTGAAAAATCTCACCTGTCTTTATTCCATAATAGTTTGGCAGTATCATATTTAATTTTTTTTTAATTTGAAAAAACTTCATTATTTCAGCACCAACTAACTCTCTACAATATTATAAATAAAATACTACAATATATTTTTACAAAAGTGAATCAGGAAACATAATTTATCGATAAAAAAGTTTATTTTTCTTTATTCATATTTTATTCCTAAATTTAATAGGTTTATAACAAAAAAATTGTTTTTTTTTTAACTTTAACAAAACTTATCAATACCTTTTAGAAATTAAATATATACAACATTTATCTTAAAGCTGCATATTTTTTGGATAAACATAATAAATAAAATTAAAATTAATTAAAAGTTCACGCAATTTCCTTAAATTTCCCTCACGCTTAGGCACAATTTGGGCACAAATAAAAAAAGACAAAAAAGAAAATCCTTTTTCTTTAGTAAGAATAAGGATTTGATTAACATGGAACAAGTGGGCGAGGAGAGACTCGAACTCTCACAGGGGTTACCTACTAGTTCCTAAGACTAGCGCGTCTACCATTTCGCCACTCGCCCTTGTTACTTGGTTGTATTATACTCAAAAATACAGATTATTTATTATTGTTTAATCTTGATTAAGTTAAAAGTTTATACTCTGAAAAGAGTAATATAAACTTTAATCAATTTGAGTAGTAAAAATATTATCTACGGTCAAAAAATTTTTTCAATCATTTTATTTTGTTTTTTCTTTTTTTTTATTTTATATTATATATTATAAAAAAAGAAAAGAAGGCGATGGCTATAATCAAAAATCTTTTATATTGTAATTAATATGTAAAAGTTATAGTTAATAAAAAATTAAGGTTGGGTAAATCTATGAGTGACTGTATTTTTTGCAAAATTGCAAATAAACAAATGGATACAAAGTTAATAACAGAAACTGATGATTATGTGGCTTTTAACGACATAAGCCCGCAAGCTCCGATTCACGCATTGGTAATACCTAAAAAGCATTTTAGCTCACTCAATGACATAGAAGATATTGAATTAATGGGCAAGCTAGTGCAAGGTGTAAAAGAAATCGCAGAAAAGCTCGGTGTAAAAGATAATTACAGAACAATCATCAACACCGGCGCAGAAGCAGGACAAGCGGTTTTCCATATGCATATTCATATTATGGCGGGAAGGCCGCTTTTATGGCCACCGGGGTAAATTTGACAGTTTGATATTCTGAACTCTGCTAAATTTTTTGTAGTTAACATTTAAATTATTGTAAACGTATCTAATTTGTGTTAATCTTTCAATTATATAGTAATAAAAACTCAAAATAGTTGATTTTAATTATTATAAAAGGTTAGATAAATAGCTGTGGTAAACAGCGCAATACTCCACACAGGAGGGAGGTCGAAAGCGTGGCTGAAGTACAAGTAAACGATGGCGAAAGTATTGAAAGTGCTCTTAAAAGATTTAAAAAGAAAATTCAGAAAGCTGGAATTTTGTCTGAAATTAAGAGACGTGAAAGATACGAAAAGCCTAGCGTTAAAAGAAAACGTAAAGCAGAAGCAGCACGTAAAAGACGCTCTTAATTGATTCTTAGGTAATAAATTTTTTTATTGGAATCACAGAATAAAGATTTAATCGGAAACGTATTAAATTACGCTTCCGATTTTTTGCTAAATGAAATAAGAAAATAAAAAATGGACAATCGACAATTATCTCTAATATGCCTGATTAAAATTCTGGATAAAAAGCAATTCGCAGATGATGTGCTTAACAAAAATCTTCAACAAACACAATATCCCTCGGAGTTATATAACATGGTTGCCGAGGTTATTAAAAATAAGCTTAAACTGGATTTTTTTATTTCGCGATTGTCATCAAAAAAACTCGACAAGCTCTCATATCCGGTAAGAAATATACTAAGATTGGCTATTTATGAACTGGAGTATACAGATTCACCCGCCTACGCGGTTATAGACTCTTATGTAAATCTTGTAAAAAAATATGAAAACAAGGCATCAGGCTTTGTAAATGCAGTGTTAAGGACTTTTATAAGGCAAAAAGATAATATAAATCCTCCCAATATAAATGATAATCCCATACAAAATATAAGTATAAATTACTCTCACCCCGAATGGATGGTAAAAAAATGGATAAAAACATACGGGCTGGAAGACACAATAAATATATGTAAGTATAATAACTCTATACCATCTGTTACAATACGGGTAAATACGCTAAAAATTACTATGCAAAAGCTTATTAATATTTTTGATGAGCATAATATAGAATATAGTAAAAGTAAATACCTGGATGAATGCTTAAATATAAATTATAAAGGCAAAATTGCAAAACTGCCAGGATTTAAAAAAGGCTATTGGATGGTACAAGGAGAATCTTCTTGCCTCGTATCAAAAGTCTTATCTCCTAAAGAAGATAGTAAAATATTAGATATCTGTGCAGCTCCGGGCGGAAAAACAACTCACTTAGCGAACTTGATAAATAATAAAGGTTTAATAAAAGCCATAGACATAAATAACTCCAGGATAAAAAGGATTCAAGAAAATTGTGAGCGCTTGAAGGTTTATTGCGTTGATATTGAAGTTGCAGACGGAACTAGATATCAAACAGAAATAAATTTTGACTATATTTTAATAGACGCACCATGCTCTAATACAGGTGTCTTATCCAAGCGTCTGGATGCAAGGTGGAATAAATCAGAGCAGGATGTTAAAAATCTTTCGACTCTTCAGTACAAAATATTGGATAATGCTAAGAATCTTTTAACCTTTAATGGTACTATAGTTTATAGCACTTGTAGTATTGAACCTGAAGAAAATATAAATATTATAGAAAAATTTATAGCCAATAACCCTGATTTTATTATTGATGATATAAATAATTACCTGCCGGATAGATTAAAATCAAAAGAAAAGTATTTACAAATACTACCTTCAAAATATAATATAGATGGCTTTTTTATATGCAGAATAAAAAAAAGAGTATAGTTTCTGATCTATCCAAAATAAATAAATAGATTAATTGATATAATGTAAAATTTTTTATTTTAATGTATAAATATTTTGTGGCTTTTGTATTTATTCTGGCTCAAAAGTAGAAGTCAGATTATATAGCCTATTTTATTAGATTTAACAGGACTGGATAATCTGAAAAGTATTTTAAAGTTAGTATATAAGCTAGCTAAGGACTATAATAGTTGAAAATAACAATGCCGAAAAAAAATAAAAAACAATTAGAGGACATTGCAAAATCATTTAAAATCGGTAGAAATTCAAATCCGCAAGAAACAATAAAGCTTCTTGATCGGCTAAATTTCTATACAGAAGATAAAGCAATAAGCCTGGTCAACTATTTTGTAACTATTGAAACGAATCCGGATATTTTGTTGCGCTTATTACAATTTATTCAAAAGTTTAACGATAAAAGTTCAGTCAGTTGCCTTATTGACCTTTTATTACTCCAGAATGAATACTTTGAAAAATATGAAAACAGAAACACTTACGATAAAGTAAGAAGTACGGCTGTAAGAATACTGGGTAACTTAAAAGATAATAATGCTGTAGATTCTCTTCTTTATGTTTTAAATAATAATAAAGAAAGCTATAAATTAAGGCTGGACGCTGCGGATGCATTGGCCAGAATAGGCGATACATATGCAGTTCCTTCGTTAATTAATGTTGCAAGCGATGATAAAGAAAATTCTGTTTATGTAAGAGAATCAGCGGTTAAGGCTTTGGGTCTGTTAGGCGATATACGCGCCGTTGATCCTTTTATTAAAATACTAGAAAAAAATAAAGCGGTTGCCGAGAAGTTTAAATATCTAAGAGAACAAATTGTCCGTGCCATAGGAAGACTAGGCACGTGCGACGAGAGAACAATAAGGGCACTTGAGCAAGCATTGTTGGATGAATCTCCGCATGTCAGAATAGAGGCCCTTGATGCCTTATCTCAAGTTGATAATGAAAGAATTCAAGAAATAATTGAGCCTTTTATTTTGGACAAAGAAGAAATTGTAGCCAGAACAGCGATTGGTGCATTATATGATGTTGCAGGAAGGGAGTACCTGGAAGATTTGCTGGAAAAGGATGACTTGCCTGAACATTGTAAAGATGAAATAGTTTTAATATTTGAGGAAGAGGACGAAGAAGATGGTTAAAAAGTCTGTAATATTACTATCAGGCGGTTTAGATTCCGTTGTAAGTTTAGCTTTTGCAAAAGAAGAATTTAATATAAACCTGGCTTTAACTTTTGACTATGGCCAACGCGCAGCAGTGCAAGAGGCTAAATCTTCACAAAATATATCAGATTTTTTTAATATTAATCATAGAATAATAAATTTAGACTGGCTAAATAAAATAACAAATACGGCTCTTGTTAATCAATCTGAATCTTTACCTGATTTAGGCATTAAAAATCTTGATAATAAAGAAAAAACAGAAAATTCAGCCCAAAAAGTGTGGGTGCCAAATAGAAATGGATTATTTTTAAATATAGCAGCCTGTTTTGCCGATAGTTTTGGTTATACACATATTTTATTTGGTGCAAATAAAGAAGAAGCAACTACTTTTCCTGATAATTCTTCAGAATTTATTGATAAAATCAATGATTCTTTAGAGTATTCAACACTTTTAAAACCCAAGGTAGTAGCCCCTCTTGTTAAATATTCAAAGATTGAGATCGTAAAACTTGCCATAGAATATAAAGTTCCCTTAGAATTCATAAGAAGTTGCTATACGTCTGATGAAAAGCATTGTGGCAGATGTGAATCCTGTTTGAGGCTAACAAGAGCATTAAAAGAAACAGGTCATTTTGAGGGATACAGCTCTTTATTTGCATAGTTCTAAAAATTTAAGGTAGTGGTCAGTTGAGTACTGATGCTTACAAGTAAACTTAAGTTATATTAAAAGCTTACAGCGATGACATAAGAAAGGTGATGATCATCACCAAATTTAAGAACCCTGAAAATTTAAAAATATAATAAAAAGATATTTAGATTCAACAATTTTATCAACTTTTTAATGGTTTTTTGTTATTATATAATAGTCAAGTTTGACTATACGGTGAAGTAATAAAAATATGCAAGCAAAATTTATAAAAAAAGAAATATGCTATGTTGGAACACAGCTTTCTCCTCACTGGATATACAAAAATTTTAATCTGCCAGGGGACAGTATTGTTTCTTTTACTGGCGGCTGTGATGTTAAAATATCAGAAATGGTAGATTTGAAAGATGTACTGGCGAATGATTTTATTTACAGCTCCAAAATGCTCCATTTTATAGTTGAACATTTTAATATTCCCCTTGTAGAAGGCATATTAAGACAAAGGTTATTAATAAATATAGCCAGGGATGAGATAATGGATAACCTGTCTTCTAATACTAAAATTATACGATTAGGAGATGATTTATATTTTAATGAAGGAAAGTTATCTGTATCCATTGCAACCAAGTCAATTACATCAGTATTAATACACTTGGGACTAAATATAGATTCAAACAATACCCCGGTAAAAGCTTCCGGGCTGGAAACCGACATGGGTTTGAAAAATATAGAGCAAATAGCTAATAATATTATTAATAACTATTTGTTAGAACACAAACAGATAACAGATGCTTCTTGTAAAGTAAGAGGAGTTATTTAAAGTATGATAAGACCTAAAAAGCGAGGCAGGAAGAAAAAGAAAAAAGGTCCAAATAAGGCCATATTATTTTTGATTTTTTCAGGAACTTTTATCCTATGTTTTTATATAAGCAGCTTTATAATAGCAAATTATATACCTAATGTAGAATTACCCGTTATAACAAATGAAGAGCAAGAGGTAGCAACAGTTAGCAGCAATGATTTTAGGCAACGAATTGATCCGCGTTTACAACAGATAGAAAAAAGCGCAAATTTACCGGTTAGAATGCAAAGAAAAGTCCATAAGCATATAAAACAAAAAAAAGTAGAAGCGAAAGTTAACAATAATAAGAGTACCAGCAGTAATAAGTATAACTCGGGTACCGATAATGAATTTATGCCTGATGAAATTATATTTAACGGTGTAGGTCAAAAAGTACAAACTCCTCTCTCGCAACAGTTCACTAATAAAAGACGTGCTTATAGTTCAACCCCATTGCCCCCAAGGCCAAGGACTGTTATAGAGAATCAAGACAATGTCGGATCCAAAAAGAAAATGGATATTACAGCCCCGCCACTGCCATCTGCTTCGATAGTAAAATTATATGTAGGAGAATTTTCTAACCCAAGGGATGCTAAAAGGCTATCAGATGAATTAACGCATTCAAGCTTAAACATAACACCATTTATTAAAGAGATAAACGGTAAATACTCATTGCAGATAGGTACTTTTACAAGTAAAAAGCAGGCAAAAGATATAGCTAAAAAGTTAAAGCGCAGGAAACTTAAACCTAAATTTGTTAAAGAGAATATTTTTTCTTATTAAAGGAATTAATAAAAAAATTTTTTTAAGTAGAACCTTCTGACTATATCGATGGGGATTTGACAAAGTTAAATGTATTGATTAATGTTATGATAAAATGCGGTATTTTATTTAATGTTTGTGAGGAGTTCATTATGACACAAGAAACAACTATTTTAGGTGTACAGTTAAATAATAGGACAAAAATAGCTCAAGAATTTCAAGAAGTAGTTACAAAATACGGATGTTCAATTAAAACTCGTATTGGCTTACACACAGCAGACAATGATTTTTGCTCTCCGAACGGATTGATTTTATTACAACTGGTAGGAGATCAAAAGGAAAAGTCAGATTTAGAGAACGCTATCAACGGTATTGACGGTGCGCAAGTTCAAAAAATGACTTTTTAATGATAAGGGATAAAAAATTTTTGGTAGTGGTCAGCCGGGTACTGATGCTTACAGGTAAACTCAAGTTATATTAAAAGCTTACAGCGATGACATAAGAAAGGTGATGACCATCACCAAATTTTTTATTGTGAAGAATATCCAATAACGGTAGAAATTGCATCATTGCGGCTGTGGGCTATGCTCACAGCCCAATTGTTTATATTTTTTTCCTGCTCTATTCGTTTGGCTTTACCTGTCAGTTTTAAGCTTAAATTACCTATTGCATTTCTTTTTAACTCTATTTCCTTCCAGTCTACACCATTATTCCAGCCTAATCCGTTTAATCCCGAACCTAATGCTTTTGCTACAGCTTCTTTTGTAGCAAATCTGCCACTAAGACTTTCAAACTTATTATTTGATTTATTTAAACAGTACTCTAATTCTTCAGGAGTAAAAATTTTATTTAAAAATTTATCGTTATATCTGTCTGTTATAGCTTTAATTCTTGATATCTCACAAATATCAGTCCCAAGAAATATATTCATCTTCAAACTTTTTCTCTATTATTTCTAATTCATTTTTTTCTTTTACAAAATGCATTATAGTATATAATATTTCTTTTAAAATAGAATCCCTGTCAGGCTTGTCAATAATTTTAAGTAATTCTACAGCGGAGTAAATTGTATCTTCTTTATCATACCATCGTCTTCTGGCTCCAGTATATTGATGGCCAAGTTTTTTTATTAAATTATCCTGGTTATCTTCTTTTTGTAGAATCAATTGAAGAAGATCGGTGGCTACCGCGTGTCTTAATTTATCATCAAGTTTTTCCAGTGCTGACATTACAACGCTTAAAGTCTGATCTTTATCGTACCACCTGGTATATTGCATAACTCCACCTGTATTTTATTTTAAGTTAAGTAAGGTAAAAAGTTTTTACCACCTACTTAAAATATTTTATTATACCTCTTAATTATATTTTACATTAAATTAAAAATATTAAAAGATAAAAATAATATTTGTTAAAAAACATCAGAAACTTGATGACCATCACCAAGTTGACTATAATTTTACTTGTAAGAAAAATAAGTTCATTGTAAACTCTAAGTCAAAAGGTATACTAACTCAAAAATACTTTTCAGATTATTCAATCGTGTTAAATCTAATAAAATAAGCTAAACTCTGAATTGCGAAGCGGGAGCGTTAAAAAATGAAATGGTCAATTTTATTTTTTATAAGCTCATTCCAAAGAG
>JANQHM010000209.1 GCA_028282645.1 Candidatus Gastranaerophilales bacterium | reverse complement strand
TAGCTTTAAAAATATTACTATGGCTATATTTTCTAACTCCCTTAATTTCAATAAACTCTTGGGGTTAAAGGGTATTACTTAATTTTCCTTAACCCTGGTAAGCATCAGTACTCAGCTGACCACTACCGTTTTTTAATATATAATAATTAAGTAGTAGAGCGAAAAAAATAAAAAGCGGATAAGGGAAAAAATGCCTGCAATAATTAGTAGCGTAAAGGATGATAGCATAGCGCAAGACCTGAAATTGCTCCCCGGAGATGAAATTATCAGTATTAATAATGCAAAACCAATTGATTTAATTGATTATCAATATATGATAGCTACGGAAGAGCTATATTTGCATATAAAAAGAACTAATGGAGAAGAAGAAATTATTGAAATTGAAAAAGATTTTAATGATGATATGGGCATATGTTTTGAATCAGCTGTGTTTGATAAAATTAAACCCTGTACAAATAAATGTATTTTTTGCTTTGTAGATCAGCAACCGCCAGGCCTACGAAATAGTTTGTATATTAAAGATGATGATTATCGATTGTCTTATCTACAAGGCACTTACATTACAATGACAAACCTGCAAAAAAAAGATAAAGAGCGTATAGAAAAAATGATGCTGGGACCTCTGTATATTTCTTTGCATACTACTAATAATGACTTGAGAAGAAGAATGTTGGGAAATCCTAAAGCACCTGATATTATGGAAGAATTAAACTGGTTGAATAAACTGGATATACCTGTTCATATGCAAATAGTTATGTGTCCTGGCTATAATGATGGAGATAAATTAGCTAAAACTCTGGATGACTTGGTAAAATTAAAATCTAATATATTAAGCATTGCTATTGTGCCTGTGGGACTGACAAAATATAGAGAAGGAAATGCACTAAAGAAGGCAAACAAGGATAAAGCAGCTGAAACTATCGCCATAATTAATGATTTTAATAAAAAAATAGGAAATGTCGTAGCTTATGCTTCTGATGAGTTTTATGTGTTAGCAGAACAAGATTTTCCAAGTTATGAACAATATAAAGATTTTGGTCAGCTGGAAGACGGTGTAGGCATTTGTAGAATGCTGTTAAATGACTTTGAACAGCAAAAAGAAAACTTACCTAAAGCTGTTGATACGCCTAAAAAGTTTACCATGGCTATAGGACAAAATGCTTATCGATCTACTAAGCAAGTTATAGATGAATTGAACAAAATTAAAAATGTTAATATAAACCTTATACCTGTTAAAAGTTATTTTTGGGGAGATAGTATAACTGTTACAGGCTTGATTACAGGACAAGACTTGATTGATAATCTTTTGCATATTAAGTCAGAAATAAACGACTTGATTATATCCGGTGTGATGCTTAGGAAGTTTACAAATGATTTTTTGGATAGCTTAACTGTTGAAGATGTTGAAGATAAATTAGAATGCAATATTCACGTTTTAGAAGATTATTACACCAACGATGAATTGATTGATCTGCTAGTTGATTAAAGCATTCTTCTTACATGGACGGAAACACCGGGTAAGTTACTATAATGGCCTAAAAACGCCGTTATAATAAGATAAAAAGCTAATCCAAAAGTTAATGCATCAATAATAGAATACCCCAAAACAAAAGGATTATTAAAAATCGGCATATAAACATAGTTTATTACTAATCCGCCAATGATTGGTATAAATTTGATAATTTTAATAAATAACCCTAAAGACATATTTAATAATGCTAATAATAATGTGACTAAAATAGACTGGAAAATATGAAACTTTAAAAAAGTACTCAAAGTTTTGCCTTGAATGTTAGCAATTATAAACCAGATAAAACCAAATAAACCGCATGTAACATAGCTTCCTACCGAAAAAAACCTATCCATAAATTTCGGTTTGCTGCTGTAAGGCCTTCTTCTATTATACCCGCCATAACCTCTCATTGTGCCTCCTTTAGTTTACTCCTTTTTTATACTAACTCAAAAATATTTTTCAGATTATTCAATCGTGTTAAATTTGATAAAATAGGCTAAGCTCTGAAAAAGTTAATCTGAAATTTAATTTTGAACCAGAATAATTCAGTCCTTTAAAAAAGAATCAATAACATCTTCTTTAATTAAATAAATATCATCATTATTTGGGTCAATATAGCTTGCTTCCTTGTAATACTGTAATGCTTCGGAAACCCTGCCCATTAAAGAAAGCAAATTTCCCAGTGCCATGTATGCCGTTACATTATGTTTATCTATATTAATCGCATCCAGATAAAGATCCATAGCTTCGTCATACATATTTTTTTCTACATAAGTATTGGCCCATATTACATAGATAGTTGAATCACCGGGGGCTAGTTTAGCTGCCTTTTTATATTTACCTATTGCATCTTCTTTTCGCCCTGCATCAGATAAAGCTATACCATAACACAAATATGACTTTGCAAAATCAGGATTGATATTAATCGCTCTTTCAAAACATTCAAAGCATTCTTCAAATTTTTTTAATTCTGATAAAGCATTACCAAGACATATTAAAGACTTATAATCATTTTCATTCTGGTTTATTAAATTTTTATAATATTTTATAGCTCCATCTAAATCATTGGCATCCATAATACAATCTCTTCTTACCTTAAGCAATAACAGTATATAACACATTATAAATTATTTTATCATATAAAAAAACTACAAAAAAATATTAACATTTTAATATTAATACATCAATTAACATTAAAATGTTAGAAAATTTTTATATAAGTAAAAATAACTTAACCTTCAAAAATATAAGGAATTAAAGCATTTTCTCTTGAAACTTTTACGGAATTAGAAAGCATTCTTTGATGAAAAGCACAGTTGCCAGTAATTCTTCTCGGTAAAATTTTACCTCTTTCGGTTAAATATCTTTTTAATTTAATTGTATCTTTAAAGTCAATAGAATCCACTTTATCTGCACAAAAATTGCAAGGTTTACGTTTTTTTCTCATATCAGATTTCATTTTATATATCCTTTTCTTATTTTAATTATATTTATTTTTGTTCAAATTGTGAGTTAGCATAAACCTTTTAAAAAGGTATTTCATCTTCGCCTATTAAATTATCCGCATTAATATCATCAAGTTCATCAACACTATCTTCTTGCAAATCATTCGAGCTTGCTTGAGGTGCGCCTTCTTCCTGAACCGGTTGACTTCCTGTTACTTCAAAATTAAATGCATCTATTTCTACAATTTTTTTCTCAAGTCCTGTAGATGTTTTAGCAACGTTAGTTTGTAATCTTCCTTCAAGTATTACAACTTTACCTTTATCAACTATTTCACCTGCTCTTTCCGCAGCACGGCCTTTTGTTACAACCTTTAACAAAGTTTGCTCTTCTGCATTTTGACTTATATCAATTGCAAACGTAGTTATCGCAATATTATTAGTAGTAAATCTTTTTTCCGGTGATCTCACTACTTTGCCCATAATTACGGCTTTACATAAACTCATTTTATCCTCCAATAGTCAAGTTTTACAGAGTCTTCCTATTATTTAGAAGCTACAGCAATTTTCTTTTTTTGTATAGTTAACATATTTCTTAATACATTTTCATCAAGCTTTAATGCTCTTTTAAGTGAAACTATTTTATTTTGAGGAACTTCCAGTTCAAAATTTACATAAAAGGCATCTCTTGACTTTTCGATGTCATAAGCCAGCTTTTTACGGCCGATTTTATCTGTGGAGAAAATTTTACCGCCAACATTTTCAACAGCTTTTTGTATAAGGTCAATGGCTTGGTCAACTTTGTCCGTATCCGCACCTGTTCTTATTATGCATAGTAATTCGTATTTTCTCAAGGTCTTTACCTCTCCTATTTTTATATCATTTAACTGTCATATATACTATCATAAAAAAAATATTTGTTGCAAACAATTTAAAAATATTTTCCTTCAAATACAAAATCACTTTTCCCTGTCATAAAGACTTTATTGAAGGAATCATTCTTGACCCATTCTACCTTTAGGCTGCCTCCAGGTAAATCTACTATTACAAAATTATTTACATAACCATTTAAAATTGCCGCAACGGTGGATGCACAAGCCCCTGTACCGCAAGCTAATGTAATTCCGCAGCCGCGCTCCCACACATCTACTTTAATTCTGTCATTAGAAAGAATTTTAACAAATTCTACGTTAGTTTTTTCAGGGAATAAATCTGATTTTTCAAGTTTAGGGCCGTAAATTTTTGCCATTTGCGCGCTATCATCATCCGTGAATATTATACAATGAGGATTTCCCATACTTATAGCATTTATTTTAAACTCTTTATTATCCACTTTAAGGCTATAGTTTACTACTTTATCAATATCCTCAATGCTGGTAGGTATTTGCTTGGGTTCCAAAATAGGTTTTCCCATATCTACACGTACTTCACCATTATCCAATACCTCCGGTATAATTATACCCGCCAGAGTATGAATGGAAAAACTTTTTTTTGTAATAATACCCTTTTCATAAATGTATTTAGCAAAACAACGTATGCCATTACCGCACATTTGGGGCTCTGAGCCATCAGCGTTGAATATACGCCAACTTGTATCTGTATTGGTATTTATTTCAGACGGATTGACTATAATTAAGCCGTCTGCGCCTATTCCAAAGTGTCTGTCGCACATTTTTATTGCCAATTCAGAATAATCCAGATTATGTTTTTTTACTTCATTGCCTTCTACTATAATGAAGTCATTCCCTAGCCCTTGCATTTTTGTAAAATTAACGGATTTTATCATCTTTTAATAACCTTTACTTTATTTATAACTATACTCCATAATTACAATAACTTAATAAAAGTTTTTATTCAAATTTAAAAAAACGGATTGATTTTTAATAAAAAAATACTATTAATAAACTTGTCTTTTTATATGATGTACTGTTCAAAAAAAACATATATTATATAAACAGAGTTGCAATTTTACGAGGTTAGGCGAATGTCAGCTATCTTTACACTCACCAAATGTCTCGGAATTATTGGAGTATTTATTTTTTTTCTTATTCTAGCCATATTTACTTATTACGGAATAAATTTTTTAATAATTAATTTGCTGGGACATTAAAATTTTTATCTCCTAAATTAACAAATATTAAAGAGAAAACCCTTCATCGGATTTTATTGATGAAGGGTTTTTAATACTTTACATAAAATAAAAAAATTGCCCTTGTAAGGTAGGACAATTTTTTTATCAAGTTTTTAATAAGGTGATGTCTATCACCCAAGGTTATTGCTGAGCTGCTGCCCAGAACGGATCATTTAATATTTTTGCTTTATCAGTTTCAGAGCAAATGTTAACATTACTTGGCGTAAACAAGAAAACATTTTCACCAATTTTTTGTTGGTGTCCGTCAACTGCGTGTGTTGCACCTGATAAAAAGTCAACGATTCTTTGGGATTGCTCTGCATCTAAAAGATGTAGGTTAAGAATAACAGATTTTTTATCTCTCAAACAGTTTACTATCTCCAAAGCTTCTTCAAAGTTTCTTGGTTCCACAACTTTAACTTCATAGCTGCTGGAATTTGGATGAGAAAGAACTTTTAAGTTTGATTTTTTACGCGGAGCAAAAGAATCTTGATCGTATTCACTTTCTGCACCATAAAGGTCATCTAAAAGATCTTCCTCTTCTACATATTCATGACCTAAACCTACAAAAGTTTTTATTCTGTTAACTAATCCAGACAATTTTATTCCTCCCAATCAAATATTTTTTATATTACATTAAAAACTTATTTATTTAAATAGTGCTTGACCTATCCGTACCATTGTTGATCCCTCTTCAACTGCAATTTTGTAGTCATTACTCATACCCATAGATAACTCTGGCAAAGGATATTTGAATTTTTCTTGCAAATAATTTCTTAAATTACAAAGATTTTTAAATGTTTGCCTTAAAATTTTTTCATCATCTGAAAGAATGCCTATGGTCATAAGACCTTTTATTTTAATATTAGCAAGAGAAGTTATCTGCAAAAAATTCTCTTCTAATTCTTTTTTACTAAATCCCATTTTGGATTCTTCTTCGGTAATATTTACCTGCAATAATATTTTTTGAACTTTGTTTATGCTTTTAGCCTGTTTAGAAATAGCTTCAGCGATCTTTATTGAATCAATAGAATGAATATATTCATAATTTCCAACGGCTTTTTTAACTTTATTTGTCTGCAAATGTCCAATAAAATGCCATATAATATCCTCATTTATGTATTGGGGTAAACTTCTCCTTTTTGATTCTGCGTCCTGTATTTTATTTTCGGCTAAATTATTAATTCCTGCCTCATATGCTTGAATGATTTCTTCTGTCCCCACATATTTAGTAACAGCTAATATCCTTATATTTTCTATATTTATTTGTTTTTTTATTTTTTCTAAATTTTCTCTGAGATTAGCCATTTTTTTACCGTAAGCCCCAATTTAAAATGTCTTTAGCAATTCAAAAATATACTCAGATTATTCAATCCGGTTAAAACTAATTAAAATAAGCTAAACTCTGAATTGTTAAACAAGAACGTTAAAAAGTGAAATAGTCAATTTTACTTTTTTATAAGCTCATTCTAAAGAGCAATCTGAAACTTAATTTTGAACCAGAATAATATATTTATGTTTATTATATGTATTCATTTACTAATATGCAAGTTTTTTTATATTTTTCTATATTAACTCAAAAAATCAAAAAAATATTTTTTAGATTATTCAATCATATTTTAAAATTAATAAATAAGGCTCATTTATGCATGATTTATAGGTTATAGCACTATATAATTTAATAAAATATGGTAAATAAATTTTTTTACTATTATATTTAAAAAAAAAAGCTTGATTTATATAATTAATTTTTGTATACTAAATTCAGTTAATAAAATTTATTTTAAATATTAATTAACTAATTATGATAGGTTTTTATTTTAGCCTTCATAGTGTTAATTTTTGTAAAATATATTAATTGATGGATAAAATAAAAAAAATATTTGAATTAATATAATAATATACATCCAAATAACCTTAGATAATATGTTTCCTAAACAATTAACTTTTGACCGCTTTAGCGGTCATTTTTTTTAATAGTGGTCCCCAAAAATTAGACAATTGGTTAAGATATAATATTGCTCATAAGTAAGGAGAAAA
>JANQHM010000104.1 GCA_028282645.1 Candidatus Gastranaerophilales bacterium | reverse complement strand
TATACTGCTTCTAAATTAAATTTCAGATTTCTCTTTTCAGAGTTTAGCTTATTTTATTAGATTTAACAGGATTGAATAATCTGAAAAGTATTTTTGAGTTAGTATATAAGTTTACTTGTAAATATCAGCAGTCGATTGCCACAAAGTAAGTAAAGGGTAGTAGTTATATACTAAAGCCGAAGGCAGCCGAAAATTAATCCGACTGCCTTTCAAGTTTTATATTTGAGCAGCCTATACTAGTTCAACCAGTTAAAGTTGCCGAGTTTATAAACTTTTTTAATTCGTTTTTCTTTGTTTTTAGCTTTTTTAGACTGCTTGTTGTCTTCAACTTCTGAACCGAAGTTATTGGTATTTATATCACCGGTAGTATCACTACGACGATTTGAACCGGAAGGCTTATTGCCACCTCTTGATGATGATCCAGCAGGACCACCTCCGCCACCGGAAGGAGTCATCACAGGACCGGGAGATCCACCAGGACCAACTCCACCACCAGCGGGTCCAAGACCTCCACCGGAAGTGCCTCCGCCAGCAGGACCAAGAGCACCACCAGGTGGACTGGTAGGAGTCACAGCAGGACCGGCTCCAACTCCACCACCAGGTGCACTAATAGAACTTACATCAACTGATGGCGCAGGTGTAACTGAAGGCATTCCAACATTCAGACCAGGAACAGCAGGTACACCGCTACCGGCATTATTTTGACCACCGGAAGGATTATCTTGACCGGCTCCGCTTGAGCCTGCAGTTCCGGTTGTTTGTGTTGATTGCTTAATTTTTGCAGCCGTATTTTTCTTAGCAAATTGAGGTGCTGCTTGAATAATAGCAACAAATGTTTCAATCAGGTCATTATTAACAACCTTGTTTTTAGCAACAGCTTGCTTAACAATTTCTTTCTTAACTTCGGCAAGTTTCTGGATTAATTTAAGTCTATTAGACTGAAGACCGTCGCCTGTGAATACTTTTGCATCATCAATAACTTGCGATACATCTGTACTTGGTAAATCAGCAATCTTATTGATGACAGTATCATTATTTAATACTTTATTAGCAACCTCTGCATTACCGTTTTTATTATCAGTAGCAGCTGAAACAAGTTCTTTACTTATAGCAGTTTTAGCCAGTTCGACAACTGTATCTACAGAAATATCTGCACTATCTGTGCCTACATTTTGTATAATAGCAAGCATAGCATCAGGGTCACCAACTATAGCTTCAGCTGCTTCTTTATTTTTAGCAGCCTCTTCTACTACCGCTTTACCACCATCAGTTGCAGCGGCTTGCTCAACAAAGTCAGCAATGGTAGCTTCACTAATTTTGCTATCACCTGTACCAATATTCTGCATCAAGTCGCCTAGTGCATCAGCATCATTAGCCAACGTTTCAATAATTTGTTTTTTATTAGTACTGCCTACAATAGCATCAACAAGTATATTTGTAGCACCACCATTGTCTATAACATCTGTAACTGTTGACGCGGATGCATTGTTTACTATGTTTTGAGCAGCTTGTGTATTATTAGCAATTTGCTGAACTGTATCTTCAGTAACATCACTACCAGCTTGTCCGATATTATCAATAATCTCATTCAAGAATTCATCAGATACATTATTTTCTGCGATATCTTCAAGCTGATCTGTTGTAGCGTTATCAACGATATCATCAACTGTATCTGCATCATTTAGAGCATTATCTAACTGATCATCAGTTAAGGCATCAGGATCACTGATTACATCAGTAGCTGGAGGAGGATTTGTACTGCCACCGGAAGTGGTATCATCGCCGCCACCGGATGTAGTATCGTCTCCACCGCCAGAGGTTGTATCATCGCCACCGCCACTTACTGTATCACCGGCATCTGTAACATTAAGTGTACCACTCACAGAACTAGCCAAATTACTTGGTACAGTTGCTGTACCATTCTCAACTCTTAATGTAAAGTCACCGTTATGAGTCCAGAACGAAGCATCTGATAAAGTTAAATCCCCCTGCTGTTGAGTTATTGTCAAATCACCTGTTGTGTGAACATCTTGTAACTTGCTTAATACCGCTAAGAATTGTCCAGCTGTAGAAGCTTCACCGAACGTAAGATCAACAAGCTCTTTTAATACATCAATTTGACCGGAAAATCCGCCAAAACTACTCATAAATGAGGCAAGATCACTTACGTCTATAGATCCGCCAGTTTGAGTATTTAATGATATTGCTGTTGGTATGGTTAAACCACTATAATCACCAGCCAAATTAATATCAGAAAGGCTTAAAGTACCGCCTGATCTCTTAACAAGATTAATCTTGCTTGTTTTTCTAAGATCTACATCCGCGCCTATATTGAATGCATCACCGGTTAAAGTTATTTCACCCGTTCCACCGCCAGGTGTATCAGATGTATGAATATTGGTATATATACCTGCTGATCTTGGATTTAAATTAATAGTATCAGCTGTTATATCAATATTATCCGCTTTAATATTAGCAGTAGAAGTAAATGCTATAGGCGATCCTATACCAGCTGAAGAGTCAACTGTAACACCAAAATCACCGGAAAGTACTTCAATATCTGCATCCAGTACTAAAGGATTTACTGCCATCAGATTAAGATTACCGGTATGTGAATAATCTGAATTATCTAATCCTGCAATAGTAAATGATCCACTACTGTTATCAAGTGCAATATTTAATGTATCAGCACTTGTATGAACGTGTTTAAGCTTGGCCATTACAGTCAGGAACTGCTGTGCGGTAGATGATGTTAAATTTAAATCCTCAATATCATTAACTGTTAAATTTCCAAGAAAGTCACCAATATTTATAGAATTAAGGAAACTATACAAGTCGGATACATCAATACCGGTTCCTGCACCAATGTCGATATTTGCTAAAATATCCATACCTCCAAAGTCAGATGGTAAGGTTATATCGCTCAACTCTAACGGAGAGTCATTGGTTTTCTTTTTAATTATTAACTTACTTGTTTTTCTCAAGTCAACATCGGAGCCAATATTAAAGCTATCAGCTTTTAATGTTATTTCACCATCACCATCAGCTTTAGTGCTAGATGTATGAATATTAGTATAAGCTCCAGTATATCTTGATTCTAAGGCAATAGAAGAACCCTGCATATAAATATCACCACCAGCTGAGTATATATTATCATCAGTTATCAAGCTTCCGCCTGCAATTAACGAAATATCTCCGCCAGCTGTATTTAGTGGAGCTTCAATACTTAAATCACCTGTTGCATTAATACTGATTGCGCTACCTGATGTAGCATCAGAAGTTAACGATGTTTCTACAATAAATTCACCAGCACCGGCAGCATTATCAACTGATAAGTTCATGGACCCTACAGTATGCACATTTTCTAATTTATTAAGTATATTCTGGAATGCTGTAAGCTGTGCATTACTAATATTTAAGCTAGCAAGATTACCAGGATCGATAACCCCACTAAACGCAGTTATTCCACTAATTACAGATTCAAATAATCCATAATCACTAATATCTACTGATGACAAATTAATATCTAAAGGTAAATCACCAATACCGCCAGATGGTAAATTTAAACTTATATTAGAAAGATCCAAATCTCCATTTCTTCCAGAAAGTTTTAGTTTTCCGGTCTTTCTAAGATCAACATTAGACCCAATTGTTAAAGAATCGGTTCTTAAGCTAAGCTCCCCACTGCCACCACCAATTGTGCTAGATGTATGAACATTAGTTCCTAAACCACCGGTTGTACCAAATATTATCTCATCAGCTATTAAATTTAAATTATTGTTATTAGTATAAACATCATTATTGATTGTTAACGTACCGCTTGATGTAATATCTAAAACACCCTTAACATCTACAGGTACATCAAGAGTAAAGCTACCTGTTACATCAAGAGCAAAATCTCCAACTATGTTAACGTTTTCTAGTTTATTAAGAACAGCGTTAAATGCAGATAATTGGCCTGAACTGATATTAAGATCAGCTAGCTGATCAAATTCAATATCGCCAGTAAAAACACCCATGCTGTCAAGCTTAGTTTTTAGGGCTGCAATATCACCTACAGTAACACCTGATTGCCCGCCAAACTCAATATTAGCTAGTATTTCACCAGGTGAGGATACTGCGCTTATATCAATATCAGTAGCCAGATTTAACTGTCCGTCTTTCTTCTCAAATTCTAATGTAGCGGTTTTTCTCAGGTCAACATTTGCACCAATAGTAAAGCTATTAGCTAATAATTCTGTTTCACCGCTTCCGCCGGCATTAGTATCAGAAGTTTTAATAACTGTAGCTCCGCCACCATCAGGCGCATTAAGTACAATATCTTCTGCTTCAATTATGATTTCACCATTTGTAATGCTCATATCATTTTTAACTGTTGCAGTTCCATTTAACGAATAAACATCAAGTTCTCCGCCTGTTGGGGTTGAGCCTGATGTATTATTAGAAACAAGCTGAGCTTTAAGATTTATATCATCACTGGCATAAATAGTAATACTACCATTTTGAGCAACGGAAGAGTCGGTCGCTATAACACCGTCAAGGTTAACAACTCCGCTTAAAGCTCCGTATTCAGCTGCAATAAAGATATTATCAACTTCACCAGTTTGAGTAGCAGCTTTATACGCTTGTATATTAGTACCGCTGCCTATACTTATAAACTCACCTGCTGGAGCAGCGTCATAACCGGTTCCGTTAAAATATTTTATATCCGCAGTGCCAACTGTAGAAGCTACCGGCATATTGTCAGTATGTAAAAATAAACCGTCTGAATCTACTTCAAGTTCTCCTGATTTAGAAACTATTAAGCCTAAACTGCCGGTTGAAGTTCCGTTAACACCTGCTACCAAGTTAGCTGAACCGTCAATTTTAATACCGCTTGCCATCATTATAAGACTTTTTTGAGCTTGTATGTTTCCACCGCTGATTCTAATACCGTAATCAACTTGTGACCCGGATGGATCACCAAATGTAATCTGGCTTACTTTGCCGTCACCATCAAATGTTGGCGTTCCATGCACGCCTGCTGTTGTCCCAATAAAGGAACCAACATTTATTTGAGCTCCATTAAAGAATAAACCGTTGGGATTTGAAAGTATTATCATACCGCCGCCGGTTGAATTAATCGACCCGTATATTTTAGAAGCATAGTCAACACCACTTGTAGTTACCTGGTTTAGTACAACCTGGCCTGGATCACTAAAATTAAAATTTACTGTTTTTCCGCTTGCTACATTAAACGAATTATAATCAATTGTTATATAAGGATTATTAACACTAACATTCATAGCAGAAGCTGCACTTGCTTGCGAAGCTGCCGCAGCCTGATCAGCCACTGCACCTGCTGTAATAGCAGCATTACTATCATATTGAATAGTAGCACCTGTTCCTATATTATTAGGCACAGGCAATTTAGCAGATGTAGGAGGAGGTGTTACTGCAAGCGCACTATTTCCTACACTCAATCCCAACATAACTGCCGTTAATAGTTTTAAATTCTTATTAAAGTTTCCCTTCATTAATTAACACTCCTTGGTTAATTTGTTACTAATTAATATCTAACTTGAACACTCTACCTGGACGTAAACCAACCCTACAAAGCAATCTACAAACAAATGCCTTAAATATTTCCTTAATTTTCAGGGTATACTTTTTTAGATTATTTAAGAGAATCTTTATAAAAACTTTGAGGGTCAGGGTATACGCTTTTTAAATTATTTTTTATACTTTTAAATTTTATTTTTATAAAAATTAATAAAAAATAAAATAACTTAAAATAATCAAAAAGCAGTATATACTATTTTTAAAATACTTTTCAGATTATTCAATCGTGTTAAATCTAATAAACTAAACTCTGAAAAGAGTAATCTAAGAGCCTATCTGGTTAAAAAAATAAAAGCTGGTTATAGCAATAATAAAGGCTCATTTATGGACTGCGCTGTTAAAGCTGAAGCGGCTTGCCTGGCAAGGCGATGCAAGCTTTAACAAGACAGCTTCTAAAATTGGTAGTGGTCAGTTGAGTACTGATGCTTACAAGTAAACTTAATTTATATCAAAAGCTTACAGCGATGACATAAGAAAGGTGATGAACATCACCCTAAAATTAAATTTAGAATCTGTATAAATAAACTATTAGAATATATTAGAGGATAATGAGAAGTGAACTTTCATACTATCCTGTCTTATGTCTCTTTTTTCTCCAAATGGGAAAGCAAAGTTAACATTACCTGCAAGGTACTTGGTAAAGGCATAATTAAGCCCAAAGCCCGCGCTTTGTAAATAATTTCTAAAGTTAGCAGAGTCTCTGCTGTCTCTGCGGTCTTTAGCATATCCCATATCATAGAAAGTAATGAATCTAATTCTGTCTCTTAACCTTATGTTTTCGTTAATTTGAGGTAAAAAGTATATTGGTGTTCTTAACTCGGCACTCATTGAGTATCCCTGATCACCTGTTAATAAGCTTTCTTCATAACCTCTTACTGTATATGCACCACCAAGAGCCATTTTTTCAATTGGCCTTAACGGATCTGATGCCAGTTGTGTATTAAATCTGAATACACCCAGCATTCCTAACGGTAAATTTTGTAACCTCATTAAATTTGTGGTTAGTTTTGTAAATGCGCTCTTTGCCACGGTATTATCTGTATCAGAGGCACCAAATATGGGTAAGCCTGCGCTTAACTCTACTCTGGATAACCATTTACCGTAATAATCATCTTTTGCTAAATTTAAACCTGTTCTTAATACCCTCAGGTCATATTTATTGCCTGAAAGGGTTTGTCCCATAATAGTACCGTTAGAGTGTCTAAAATCAAATCCAATATCTGAAGTTAAACTATAGGTTTGCCCTTCTAATAGAGGTTGAAATAAACCTATATGATAGTTTTGAGAATCAGTTTTAATATTAGCAGGCTTTAAATCTTTTAAAAGTTTTACTTTTGTAAAATTATAACCTAACCTTAGCTCAGTTCCTTTGCTACCTAAAGGTAAAGCATAGTTTGTACCTACACCAAACATGCCGCCTGTAAAGAATGTAGTAGCTGAAAGCCTGTCACCATAACCGGTTAAGTTTTCTATACCGGCTGTAACATTAGCTTTATAATCACCAATATAGTAAATACCCATATTATCAAAGCCGGCACTTAGGGTTATAGGCACTCTGTCTTCAACATCAAGAATTATATCAGATGTTTCAGGAACTTCACCTTTTACTACTTTTACATTACCTTTTAAATAATTTGGAGCATTTAACTTATTTGCAGCCTTTTTAAGGTAATTAACGTTGAATAATTTACCTTCTTTAACTTTCTTTTGAGCAAAAATATTTTTTCTGATATAAGATTCTTTTGCCCACTTATTGCCTTGAACTTTAACATTGCCTACTTTGCCTTCCATGATATCAATTTTAACGATACCATTACCTATTGTTTGAGGTGGCAAATAGGCAAAAGAAGTAATATAACCCTTCTCTCTATAGAATTGGGTTATTTCTCGTGCTATTTCATGAACATCGCCAATTGTAACGGTAACACCTATTAAGTCTTCCACCTGCTTTTGCAAGTAAGAATTTTTAAATACCGTATTACCATTAAATTCCACACCCTTTAATTCAAAAGTTTTTTCAGAATACTTTGCCTTACTCTCAGCATCTCTTTGCTGAGTTCTTATTTTTAGTTTCTCTCCAATATTTTGTTTATTTTTGTACTTTTTAACACCTTGATTGACAGTATCTTCAGGGGTATTAAATTTACCTGCCTCGATACTTTTAAGAGGTCTTACTGCATTTTGCGGTACTGTTTGTGCATTTACACCATGCATAATGCCTAACATTACTGAAAATAAAAAAGCTCTTCCAATGAGCTTTTTGTTTTTAAAGTTTCCGTCTTTCATTTTAACCTTCCTAAACTCTCATCATTTTTTACAAAGTTTTGAGTTAAAACTCAAACTGCTTGGTATGACTTATTAATTTATATTTATATTAAAATTTATTTTCAAAACATAATTATTATAATAGAATCAAAATATAAACTTTATTTTAATATATTATCTTAAAAAAGTAAAATCTCAATACAGTAGCTATATTAGTTATATATTATTTTAATCGCAAATAAAGGACAAAAAGCTTTAATAAAGCACTATCTACAGATTTATATTACAAATTACACTCAAAAAATTTACAAACAAATTTAATAGGACTTATTTTTTATATTAATTAAATAATAAAAATAAATTCCTTATAAGTTTAGCAGCAACCACCGCAGACACACCGGACAAATCATAATGAGGTGAAAATTCAACTACATCTATGCCTGCAATATTTAAACCCGTCATTTTCTTTAAATAATTAATTAATCCGGTAAAACTAAACCCGTCCGGTTCAGGTGTTCCGGTACCGCAAAAAACAGAAGGATCCAGTACATCCAAATCTATTGTCAAATATACGGGCCTATTTTTTATTTTTTCTAATTTTTGAGAAAAATCATTAATATCTTTAGCCAGAATATTATATTTTTTTATTAAATCAAATTCAAATTTTGGGCCTGAGCGAATGCCTACTTGAACAATACTCTCAAGGCCTACAAAGTCAGATATACGTCTGATTACTGTGGCATGGGACAATTTTTCTCCCATATAATTATCTCTCAAGTCTGCATGTGCATCAAAATGAACTACAGCAATATCGTTATACTTTTCAAAACATGCCTCAAACGAAGGCAGTGTCACAAGATGCTCTCCGCCTATGCCAAACCATTTTTTATCAGCCGCATAAACTTCTTTTGCCGTATTTTTTATAATACTTAAAGTCTTAGCCCTATTCCCAAAGGGCAAATCCAACTCACCCGCATCAAAAAACTTAACTTCTTCAAAATCTTTATCAAACACAGGAGAATAGGTTTCAATACCCCAGGATGCAAGTCTTATCATTTCAGGGCCAAATCTCGTACCCGGACGATAGGAGCAAGTACCGTCATAAGGAATACCTACCATAATCCACTCTGCAATGTCAAAATCTTCTGTTGCACACATCCAGTTTTTACTTGCAAATGAGGCTGAAAGCATTTGACGATTTCCTTTTTATTTTGCTTGTTTTATTGGTGATGGTCATTGCCTTACAGACCACTATCATTTTATTTTACCGTCAACAACCGGTAAGATCAAATTTTTATATTAACTCAAAAATACTTTTCAGATTATTCAATTCTCTAAAAACTAATAAAATAAATTATTTTCTGAAAAGAGTAGTCTAAAATTTAATAGAAAAATAGTATAAAAATAGTAAAACCATTATATAGCAATCAGGGTATAAAAGATTTAACTTTAACACCCTGATTTTCTAAATTTTTGTTTTTATATAACCTTAGAAGCTGTCTTGTTAAAGCTTGCATCGCCTTGCCAGGCAAGCCGCTTCAGCTTTAACAGCGCAGTCCTTAAATGACCCTTTATTATTGCTATAACCAGCTTTTATTTTTTTAACCAGATAGGCTTTTACTTTTCTACTATGTTTGCACTTTCTACCAATTCACCGGGAATTTTTATATTTAGTTCTCTAGCTCTTTTGGCATTGATAAACAAAATACTTTTATTTGTAATTCTTGGCGGCATTTTAGAGGGAGAAAGACCTTTCATTATTTTTGCCGCAATTCTGGCTGCAACATAACCTTGCTCAACACCGTCAACTCCAATTGCAGCTAACCCTCCATGGTCTGTAACAAACGGCCAAAAACCAATTTCAGGAATTTTGGAATGCCCTCTTGTCCACTTTAAAACATCAGGACCGGAAACCGCATTACCGTCTTTATCTTTCATTGTAAAATAAACAACAAAGTAAAAAGCATCTGCTTCACCCTGATATTTTTTAATTAATTTTTTCCATTCTTCAAAAGAACCTGTATAATGTACTCCTAAAAGATCAATCTTTTGTCTTCTTAATGCAGGTTCAAGCTGACCACTTATTAGCTTACCTGTAATAGAGTCATCAGACATCATAACGATTTTTTTACTACCCGGCTTTAACATTTTTAAAAGTTGAATACCGTCACTGGCGTGAAATCGTTCAAGAATACCTGTCACGTTTGAATTTGGCAAATTATACTTTGCCGGTTCATTGTTAACTCCTGTAAATACAAACTTTCTGCCACTATCTTTTAAAGGAGCTGCGACATACTTTGTAGCGTTATCATCTGATGTAATAACTATATCAGGATTCCAAGATTTAATAAGTTGTTTTGCTTCTTTTGCAGCAGCTAATATTTGTTCAGGCTTGTTATTTCTTTTTGTATCCATATAGAAAACTTTATACTCATGAGGTATATTTTTAAGTCCCTGCTTTAAGCCTTTTTTAATTCCTTTATCAACTCTATGGGTCCAACTGTATGCATCATGATATGATGCAATGTGAAGAACCTTTTTACCTTGGGCAATTGCCTCTGTTACACAAGATAATGATACGGATACAGCTAATGCTCCGGCTAAAAACTTTAACATTTTTGAACTCATCTAACACTCCTTTTTAACTTTTTCAACTAAACTTCAAATTTCTTTTTTGAATGAGCTGATTAAAAAATTTGAAAAGTATTTTTAAGTTAATATACTCTCTCTTTTAGACTCATTTTTTTTAAATTAAAAAATTATTTTATTAAAAACAAAAATAAATAATAATTAAATAATAATTAAGTTTTTAAAATTAATCAACTATACATTTCAAAAAACAAACATTTGTTTTTTGAAATCATTATCATTTAATTATTATCGATACTTAACAATTTTTAATATTACTATAGCCAAAAAAGCAAACCTTACAACTGAAATATAAATAAATTTTTGAATCACAATAATATTTATTTTATAATTTTTTATGAGATGGAAGAAATATAATAAAAAATTATAAGTAAGAGATATCAACGTTGTATAAAATACGAATAAGGCAAATGCACAAAAAAGACATAGACCAAGTTATGAAAATAGAAAGTGCTTCTTTTGGTGAACACCACTGGTCAAGGCAATCCTTTTTTTCTGAGATTAGTAATGATCTTGGTTATTACTACACAGCAGAAGACAAGGAGACAGATAAAATTATTGGCTATTGCGGATTCTGGCTGGTACAGGAAGAAGCCCATGTAACAACTATTGCAGTAGCTCCGGACTACAGAAAAAAATCTATCGGAGAGTTACTTCTACAACAAATAATAGATGGATGCTATGAAAATATGGCAAAATGGATTACACTAGAAGTAAGAGTGTCCAATGTTCCGGCTCAAAATTTATATTACAAATATGGATTTAAAAGCCTTGGTGCAAGACCCAAGTATTACCAAGATAATGATGAAGATGCACTGATAATGTGGACGGAAAATATCTGGAATACTAGTTTTAAAGAAATGTTTGAAGTGTTAAAAAATGAACTTAATAAAAAATTCGAAGTATCCAAAGTTTAAAAATATATATAAAAGATTATTTAGTAATACAAAATACCAAGCATTTATAGACAGTTATCCTAAAATAAGAATCGGTGCTGTTTTAGTAGCGATTCTATGTGCATTTTTAATTGTTATAGCTACTTTTACTAAATTACCCATGTATATTTTAACTATACCTACCGAAGCTTTTTCTAATCCACCGTTGTTTTTTAAAAATCTTAAAGATATCAACGAAATAACCACAATGTATTATTATATACCTCAAATACCTTTAGTGATATTTGCAGGAGCTTTATTAGGGCCAAGGCTGGGGCTTTTTGCAGTACTTTTATATATTTCAGCGGGATTATTCGGATGTCAAGTATTTGCATCAGGCGGTGGACTTGAATATATTAAGCAAAACGGTTTTGGATATATATTAGGCTATATTCTTGGAGTCACTTTAGTGGGGCACTGCTTAAACGGAGTAAAATTTAACTTGAAACAATACATGATAGCATCATTAACAGGTGTTTTGGCCATTCATCTTGTTGGTATTCTATATTTAATAGGAATGATAATAATTAACACCCAAAATATACTCGAACTTTTTGGATGGATATGGGCGTTAAGCGGAATACAACTACCTTATGATTTATTACTCAGCTTTATTGCAATAAGCATAGTGATTCCTGTTCGTGGAGCCTTGTGGTTTGCAATGGACTAGTTAAATCTTTATCAAAACACTCAGCTATACGTAAATCTTCCTGCGTTGTGATTTTTATATTTCTATAACTACCCTGGGAAATTGTAACAGGAAAACCCACATTTTCTATAAGTGCGGCGTCATCAGTAACGTTATCATTTTTAAATTGTTCATGAGCATTAAGCAAATTTCTAAACTTAAAAGTTTGAGGCGTCTGAACTGCAAAAAGTTCTTTTCTGGCAGGAGTCTTACTTACTTTATCAGCTTTAACAATTTTTATAGTATCCGTTACCGGTACTGCTGCAATAGAAGCACCGTATTTAAAGGTTTGTTCTATTGAGTCATCTATTATATTTTGTGTTAATAAAGGTCTTGCTCCATCATGAATTAAAATATAATCAGGCTCATCAGACTTTAAATATTGTAAACCTTTATATACAGACTTCTGACGTGTCTCCCCTCCGATAATAACATCCTGAACCTTAGGGATATGATATTTTTTTATCAGTGTATTTATTTCATGCTCAATTTCAACGGATACGCATATTAAAACCTTTTCAATAAGAGGATTTTGAATTATTTGCAACAAGGTTCTAACAATAACAGGTGTACCATTTAAATCTGCCAGTAACTTATTTTGAAATATATCAAACCTGCTGCTTGAGCCTGCCGCAGGAATAAGAGCGGTTATTTTCATAAGTCATCCTTAAAGTGGTTAAATAGATTATCTTCTAATAAATTTTTAGTTAATTCCAATTTTTTATCATCAAGTTTCATTATTATTTTAGCAGAACCAAAATTCTCTACAACTCTTCCTATTACAAAAAATTCTACGCTGCTTCGCTCAAGTTCTTTTAATGAATCATAAGATACACAGGCCACCAGTTCATAGTCTTCTCCCCCAAACAAAATATAATTTAAAATATCAGACTTATTTTTAACAGCTTTAGCTAGGGCAGAATTAAAAGGTATAGAGTTATAATCTATTTCCATACTTACATTACTTAGTTTTGAAATTTTAAATAACGCATCTGCAAGTCCATCACTTGTATCCATCATGCATAAATTATGATTTTTATTAATTTCAGCGATTATTCGCCCCTCTTTTATTCGCGGAATCGGTTTTTTATGAGCATTAATAAAATATTCTTTTTCCTTATTCGTTAAACTTTCAGTATTATTAATATTTTCTAAAATATTTAATCCCATAAAACTGGAACCATACTCGCCCGTTGTAATTATATAATCACCAACCCTGGCATTAGAACGAGCAGATGGAAGCACACCATTACAATTACCAAGCATGGTTATACTAATAACTATTTTTTCTCCGCCTGTTAAGTCTCCTCCTACTGTAAGCACATTATATTTAATACAAATATCATTAATACCTTTATAAAATGCTTTTATATAATTTTCTTTTATATGTCCCGGAAGGGAAAGAGATATCACAAGATAAGAAGGCACTGCACCGGCTGCTGCAATATCACTCAGATTAACGGCAACAGCTTTTTGCGCTAAATTATACGAGCTTGTTGTAGCAGTCCTAAAGTGCATATCTTCAACCAAAGTATCTTGCGTAATAACCATATCTTTTTCTTTAATAAATGCCGTATCATCGCCAATATAATCTTTAGAAGAGGGCAACGCATTTTTAATTATATTTATAAATATATCTTCTTTCATTATTATTTTAAATTTAATAAGCTTGCGTTATATCTGTCATCTAATTTTCTGGTTATGTTAGGACTGATAACTTCTTGTATAACAGCCTCAATAGTCAGATAAACTTCTGCTTTCTCTCTAATACAGCCCATTTTTGTATCTTTATAATTACCAAAAGAAGAATGAATATGAATTTTAGGCTCATCATTTTCCCAAGCAAAAACGCCCAAGCCTGCCACTTCAAACACATTATTATGCTCCCACCACACCGGCTTTGGCGGATATTGTTTTTCTTCAGGCCCCAGAACAACCTTACTGGAACATAAAGCCCCCATCAGGTGTACAAAACCTGCCCTGATATTTTCTTTTTTAATAATTTTTTTTAGCTCTTCTATCATATCTTCACTGTCGTCTATTCTTGCGACAAACACCCTACCCTGTGAAGCTTGTGTGTATTCCATCGTTTCCTCACTTTCATAATTATATTTGGTCAAATTTTATCATAATATAATTATGAATAACAATAAAGCCCCACTCATAATATGATTAAATTAATCGATAGTGGTCAGTTGAGTACTGATGCTTACAAGTAAACTCAAGTTATATCAAAAGCTTACAGCGATGACATAAGAAAGGTGATGACCATCACCAATTAATCTTAATCTAAGAAGCTGTCTTGTTAAAGCTTGCATCGCCTTGCCAGGCAAGCCGCTTCAGCTTTAACAGCGCAGTCCATAAATGAGCCTTTATTATTGATATAACTAACTTTTATTTTTTTACCAGACAGGCTCTAACAGAAACAAAAATAAAAAATGCAGTTTGTTTAAACTGCAATATGTGTATAAGCTATGAGGTATATTAAGGTATATGAGGTATTTTTCGCAATTCTGTATATAAGCTTCCTAAACTTACTCGCCCAAATTCCATTCCTATTTAATTTTTCACACTAAAAAATCTTACTTCCCCTGTTTATTCCCTATTGTCCGCGTTACTTTATAAGCGAATTTATTTCCTTATCAAATTTATTTCAATATATTTATTCTGATTCAAAATTAAATTTCAGATTACTCTTTTGAATGAGCTTCACAGTTTATAGACTAGTTTATTTTATTAGCTTTTATCCGATTAAAGAATCTGAAAAGTATTTTTAAGTTAGTATATTTTTCAATTTAAAACTTTATTGCTATTAGCCTTATATTCTTACCCTTTATGTTTTTTTGCTTCATCCTTATCTCCATTATTATAAAAACAATTTTTTTAAAATAATTGCTAATAATAAATAATAAAATTTTTTTAAAAAACAACCTGATATAAAAACCGAAGAAATATGTAATAAAAAATAAATTTAACTGATGCAAAATAAGTATCAAATATATCAAAAAATATACTTAACATTTAGTAATATACTAATTTAAATGCATTTAACAATTAATTTACAATTGATTTTCACAAATTTGGAGCAACTTTCTTGCCGGAGAGTAATATTTATTTATATTAAGGCATTTTTTTAAAAGGTGTTTGCACTCAACAAGTTGATTAGTCATAATGCTATACTGTGCAAGGTGGAAATAAATTTCAGGGTCCTGCGGTAAAGCTTCCTGCCCCTCTAAAAGATATTTTAGCCCTAAGTTAGGATAGTTATTGTTTAATAATGCTCTACCAATATATTTATAGGTTTCTAAATTAATCGTAATAAAAACTTGCGAGCATTCAATAAGGTTATTGGCAAAACTAAGATTATTAGACCTGATTAAATAAGTTAAATCAATCTCTAAATGATTACGAATTTGTAAAAATGTGGGTATTTGTGTAACATCAAGGTTTAACAAGTCCGGTAAGCATCTTGCCCAATTGACAGGACCAGAGTCTGGAGCATCGTCCCAACTTTTTCTTGCGGCTTCTATATCACCAAGAAGGAGTTCGCAGTAACCTACCTGGTATTTTTCACCCAGCTCTATAAAAATACTTTTTGCTTTTTCAAATTCCAAATTTTCAAAATATAGCGTACCCAAGTGAAATTTTATAAAATTTATCTCTTCGTCTTGTGCTATAGTTAATAAATTATTAATAATTTCAATGGATTTCTCATAATTTTGTATTACAAAAATATTGTTTCTACAGATATTTAAGGCTTTTCTGGTACTGTCGCTCAAATTTGGCATGTTTGCTATTCCACGATTTTACTCTGGTTAAAATTGAATTTAAGATTACTCTTTTTTAATAACAGGTTTAAATTTACTTGAATATGGTTTTATAGTTTTAGTATTTTCTGCGAATAAATTTTGAACAATATCAAGATCAGATGATAAAACGCTTTTACTTGATTGAACATTTGCTTTTTTAATTTCTTCGTATATTTCTTCCCTGAATATTGTAACTTCTTTAGGTGCTTTAATACCGATTTTAACAGCATCACCTCTGGTTTCCAGAATAGTTACTTCTATATCATCATTGATAATTAATTTTTGTCCTTTTTTTCTTGTTAGAACTAACATTTTTATACCTCGAGGTATCTAATTTTAACTATTTACAGGCGTAGAATCTTTTTCTTTGGTTTCTTTTTTAGTTTTTTCACTTTTTGGTGTCTCCTTTTTATCATTAGATTCGCCTTGATCTATATTAGCCGGTTTTTGGATTGTATTATTAAAAAGCTTATGTCGTACCGGGTATGAAGATTCTAAAAGGACAAGCTGTATAGCCTTTTTGTTACCAAGATTCATTATTATTGGAGCACTTAAGTTTATAGTTGCTTCTTGAGGTTGCCCTTGGGGGATACAAACAATATTAAAAGCCAGCAAATCTTCTACATTTGTTAAACCTAAACTTTTTGCTTCATTCTCAGGTATAACAAATTCATAATCGATTCCAAACAATTTTGGAAAACTTACTGGAAATGCAACTGCCCCGTCTTCAATTGACTGAAGCCATTTAAATGCAGATTCCGGATTATGGTCAATTAAAACAAATTTTTTTAGCTGTTCATAGCCAAGTATAGGTTCGACAAAATCAAAAATAAAATTTTGATCAAGCTCTATTTCACCAAATCTCTCTGTTACTAATTTCATTTTAGATGTTTCCATATACGTTTACTACTATTATTAAAGCCTATTTTTACTTTACAGGTTATCAGGTCTGACAGAATCATTCAAATGCCCTATTTTTCCGGATTAAATTTTATTGATTATTGAGATTATATTCGGGTCTTTCTAAAACACCAACTCTTTGAATAGGCCAAAATCTAAAACATGCACGACCGACAATTCTTTCTTTAGGTAAAAATCCCCAAAACCTGCTGTCTTCACTATTATCTCTATTATCACCCATCATAAAATAATTATCTTTTGGCACAACAATGGGACCTAAATAATCTGCGGCATTAAAATATTTTGTACCTAAAAATTTATAATCTTCTTTTAGTAATCTATTATTAATCAATACGCCTTTTCCTGGTATTACTCGAATTTTATCCCCAGGCATTCCTATAATTCTTTTAATAAAAGCTCTGTCATTAACAAATAAACCTGTCAGACGTGTAAATTTACCCCAGATAGTAGGATCAAGCTTTTCATTAGGAGGATAAAATACAATAATATCACCACGTTGAGGAATACTTATATAATTGCTGATTTTTTCAACAAATATTCTATCATCCTCTAAAAGTGTCGGGCGCATTGAACCGCTTGGAATCCAGCGAGGCTCTGCTATGAAATTTCTGATTACAACAACCAGTACAAGCACTATTATCAAATCTTTTGCCAGATCTATAAGGCCTTCTTTACTAAACAAAGGTGGTTCTTCTTTTTTATTTTTAAAAAAAGAAGTTATATTATTAATTATCGTTTTATCAACTGTTTTATCAGTATTATTTTGAGTATTTTTACCGGATTTTATATTTTCTTGTTTGTTCAAGACGTTTGACATTTTTTTTTCTCCTAATCGAACTCTAATTATTTATATATATTTCTGGCTCAAAATTAAATTTTAGATTACTCTTTTCAGATCAGAAAATTGCCTATTTAGCTTTAAGCCTGATTGAATGATCAGAAAAGTATTTTTGAGTTAGCATAATAAAAAAATATTTAAAAAAACTATCTTGTAGTAAAATTAGCTAAATTAATCAAATGATATTTATAAATATTATCTTCCATAAGTTTTAACTCAGAACAAGCCTGCTGTATATAATTTTTTGCTAATTCTTTGCTTTTATTTACTCCATCTGTTTGTAAAATTAGATCAATAGCTATATTAATATCATTTTTATTTTTATTTTTAAATCTATTATTAATCAAAAATAATAAGGTATTATCTTTTTCTTTTTTATAATAATCCAAAGCATAAATAGCAGGTGCTGTTAAAGTACCGTTTAAAAGGTCCAATCCTTGAGGCTTCCCTGTAACTTCATCAGAAGCTGTAAAGTTTAAAATATCATCAATGATTTGAAAAGCAATACCTATATTTATAGCATAATTTTCTGCGATTTGTACTTGATTTTCAGACCTGTTAGATAAAATAGCTGTTGACTTAGTCCCTGCCATAAAAAGCAGTGCGGTTTTTCTTTTTGATTTTTCTATATATTCATTCATTGAAATATTTTTAAATTTTGAAAAATTTTGTTGTATCTCACCTGAGCAGATTTTTTCAACAACATTAATAAAAATATTTTGAACTTTGTTATTTTGAATGGTATTTAATAATTTTAAGGCTTGTGAAAGAAAGAAATCCCCTGTGAGAATTGAGGTTTTATTCCCCCATTGTTTATTTACCGTATTAATACCTCTTCTTGAATCAGCCTCATCAATTACATCATCATGCAATAAAGTCGCAATATGTATTAATTCCAGAGCTGCACCCAACTTAAAATTATTATTATCAACCGTCCCGTTATTAAAGAGTTTACAAAACAAATAGCACATTGCTGGACGAAGCCTTTTGCCGCCTGATTTTATAATATATTCTGTTATTTGGTTTAATATAATATTATCGGTAGATAAATTTTCAGGGAAAAAAGCTTCTAATCGAGCAAGTTCGTCGTTTACCGGAGCCAGTATATTTACCAAACTTTTTGAGCAATTTCCAGTTTTATTTTTTGTAAAATTATTCATTAACAAAGGTTATTTCCACAATATCATTTTTACTATGCTAGTGCTAGCTCAAAAATACTTTTTCAGATTATTATAATCATATTTAAATTTAAGTAAAAGTTAACTATTTCGAAAAAGAGTAATCTGAATTTTAATTTTGAACCAGAATAATTTAATTCCAATAAAATAATAACATAATTAAGTTTGGGTAGTGGTCTATTAAGTTCTGATATTTTAACGTATAACAGTAATTTTAATATTCCCAAAAATTAATTCTAATTTAAAGTAAAAGTCTCATTAATAATTTAATAGCCTAAATAGAAGGGGGGTTTATTTTTAAATTTAATAGGCGGGCAAAATAAAAATTTAATTTTTTTGAATGATAATTACAACAAGTATTACTGCTAATCTATTAGTGGTAGTGGTCTATCGAATTCTGATGTTTTTAATCAAACTTAAGCTTTGATGTCAAAGCTTATATCAATTACATAATTAAGAAAGGTGATAACCATCATCCATCCTGTTAGTAAAGGAATTGTGTTTTATTATTAAAGAATCTTTCGGATTTATTCGATAATTGGAATGAAAGACAAGATAAAAGATATTAAGTAAATAGATATTGATATTAAGGTATTAAATAAATATGCGTTCAAAAAAGAATAATAAAAAGAAAATATTTATTGCTCTAATTATTGGTATATTACTTACTTTTGTTATTTTTAATATATTAAATGCTCAAAATAAAAGACTGCTTGATCAGCAGGCTATGTTGGCAAAATTCCAAAATGATTTAAAAAACAATAAAAACAAAAAAAATGTAGTAAAAAAGCCTAAAAAAATAACCCAAAAAGCTGTTGTAGCAAAGTTCAATATGAAAAAGAATTCTAAAATAGACCCCAAGTCAGTTAAGATACAAGAAATTGAGACTAAAAATTTACCTTCCGGTTACATAAATGATGTTTTGTCCATACTTAATAAAAGAGTAGTAAAAGATATCAAATCCGGTGAAGTGCTTAAATATTCTGATTTAAGCAGTGAAGATCCCAGCGGATTTGATATAAACTTAGGTAAGCGGGCAATAACAATACCAAAAGAGTTTATTCAAGGAATAGCATCGCATATTAAAGTAGGAAGCAAAGTAGATATTTTATCTACTACAAAAAATAAAGGTAAAAAACCTGAACTTGTTTTACAAAATATTAAAATAATTTCTTTTGAAACAATGCTAGGTTCAGGAGACAATGAAATGCCCGCAACTAAAGCATCCGCATTAACATTTGAAATACCGGCCAGAGATTCAGCCAAACTTGTTGAAGCAATGGTAAACGGCAAGTTGCAAGTAGTTGTCAGGGGACATAATGATGAAAAAATCATTTCAACAAATCCTTTTAACTTTACTATGAAAAAAAGCAAGAAACTTCCACCACCCCCGGATGAAAGTAAACTACTTCAAAATACAAAACTCAGTGACTTACCCAAACCTCAAAAACCTGTATCTAAAACCAAAACACATAAATTAGAGTTTATTGAGGCAAACGTAAAAACAGAACACACGTTCACGGAAAATATTCATTAATGAATTGTTGGTTAGGTAAATGAAAAATTCTAAAGTAAAAAAATTATTTTTTTTAGTTATATTATTAAGTTTTAGTCTTTCTGGAGGCTTGGTTTTTAGTCAAAACACAGGTTTAAGAGAAGCTCAAGTAGACTCCTCAATAGATTTGTTAAAAAACTCTTATTTTAAAAAGAACAGGCCCGGTATGGCAGAAAGGCAATCTTATCCTCGTACTAATATGAATGCCAGCAGTCATGATTATAATAATAGCCATAATAATTCTTCAGCTATTTCAGGTGGAGTATCTAAGTTAATGACAACAGTAGGTAAGTCACAATTTGTTAGATTTGATGAACCCGTAACGAGAATTTCAATTACAAATCCTGATTTAGCAGACGTAGTTTTATTGTCACCAAAAGAACTTCTTGTAAATGGTAAAGAAAGTGGTATTACCAGTTTACTTATATGGGGAGATTCAGAAGATCCGGTATTTATAGATTTAATAATAGAAAAAGATTCAAGCTCATTTTTGAACGCAGTTAACGCGGTTGCTCCTAATGAAAATTTAGATTTTAAATTCACCGATAAATCTGTAATTTTATCCGGCAAAGTATCATCTTCACTTATCTCTGAAAAAATTAAAAATATCGCAAAAGCTTTTGAGCTTGAGTTCATTGACGTCTCTGAAAGTCCTACGCCTCAAGTAATGCTGGAAGTAAAAGTTGTTGAAGCAAGTAGAACTTTTGCTAAAAGTTTGGCAAAAGGTTTTGCACTTGGAAATGATGCTAAATTCTATAATTTTGGTGGCACTATTAATCCCGCATATGCAGCTGCTATGCAAGGTAGTGTGGGATCAGGCGTAAGGTTTGAAAGTGGAGCCTTAAAAGCATTTACGTGGCGAAGCAGTTTAACAACCGCTTTAAGTTCTGCAGAAAGTGAAGGCCTTGTTAAAATCCTGGCTGAACCTAAGTTAGTTACTACAAATAATAAAAAAGCCAGCTTTAACTCCGGTTTGCAAGTTCCGGTGCCTGCCAGTATTGGAGAAGGCGGTAATATTGCTTATGACTTTAAGGATACCGGTGTGAATGTTGCTTTTACCCCTACGATATTGGAAGAGTCAAGAAGAATTTCTTTAAATATACAGCCAGAAGTAAATGAAATCGACTCTGGTGCTACTATTGTAAGGCAGGATGGAACAAAAGTCTTTGGCTTTAAGTCAAGAAAAGCAGAAACAACCGTAGAATTAAACGATGGTCAAACACTGGTTATAGCCGGATTAATAGAAAAAACAAATAATAGGACAAATACAAAGCATCCTATTTTAGGAAGCATACCGATAATAGGAAAAGCTTTTAACAGTTACGAATTGTCAAAATATGAAACCGAATTATTAATATTTGTCACACCAAAAATTCTGGAGCCAGGAAAGTTATAAATGGAGTTTTATTAATGGAATCAATTCCTGTAATGTTAATTAGCAGTGATAATGCTTCAAGGTCAGAGTTAAAAAATGACCTTGAAAAATTTAAATATATTGATATAGTAGGAGAGTTTGACGATTTAATGGAAGGTTTTAACTTTATAATAAATGAAAAGCCTTCTTTGGTATTTATCGATGTTTCTTCTGCCCCAACAGTAGCTATAGATGCAATAGAAAAAATAAATTTTCAATTAAGATCTTGCCTGGTTTATGCAATTTCTAATAATACTGATCCTGAATTTATTATACAAGTTATGAGAGCCGGTGCCAGAGAAGTTTTTGGCAAGCCGGTTGCTCAAGCAGAAATAAGCAGTGTGCTTGATAAGGCAAAACATTTGCTAAAAACTAGTGCAGACAGCTTTACAGAAGGCAAGATATTTACAGTATTCAGTAATAAAGGTGGTATTGGAAAAACAACCATTGCAACAAATTTAGCTGTCAGCCTGGCTGAACTTACCAAAAAAAGAGTAGCTCTTGTAGATTTAAATTTACAGTTAGGTGATGTAACAACCTTTTTAGATTTAAGCCCATCTTATGATATTGCATATATTGTTACACAAATAAGCAGGATTGATGAATCATTCTTAATAAAAACCCTTGAAAAATATCAAGAAAAAGAACTATACGTATTAGCGGATCCTCCATACCTTGAGCAAGCTGAAGAAATAACTTCTGAGCAGATTGGTACGGTTTTAAATGCTTTAAAATCAGTTTTTTCGTATATAGTAATAGATACAAGCAGTGCTTTTGATAGTAAAACAATTTCTGCGCTGGATTTATCAGATGATATTTTACTTGTATCTATTGTTAACCTGCCTTCAATAAGAAATGCTCAAAGATGTCTTGATTTATTTGAAAGGCTGGATTACCCCAGAGAAAAAGTTAAAATGGTAGTAAACAGATATATAGAAAATGAAGAAATTACAGTTGATGATGTAGAAGATGCACTAAACCATAATGTATACTGGAAAATACCAAATAACTATTTTACTGTAATGTCTGCGATTAATAGAGGTATGCCTATTTGTGAAATTAATAAAGACTCAAATGTAAATGACAGTTTCTTTGGTTTAGCTGCCGGATTGAGTAACTCTCTTTATGTAAAAGATAAAGATCAGAATTCATCAAATTCCGGTAATTCAATTATGGCAAGTTTATTAAGTAAAATGAATCTTCCTAAAGGTAAAAAATAAGGATAGCATATGTCTTTAAAAGATAGATTAAATAAAAATGTTAGTACTACAAAGCCAACTTTTGCAGAAAGTTCTGCCAACACAAAGAAAGAAGAAAAGCAGAGTGGCGGTGAAGTAAATTCGCAATTACAAAGAATCAAGGAAGAAATTCATTCAAAGTTTATTGAAAAAGTTAACTCAACTCCAGCTTGGGACAACTTTAGCAATGAGGAACAAAGGCAATTTATTAAGCAATTTGTAGATAAAAGCCTAACGACTGATTATGCTTCTACTCCTATGAATAATAGGGAGAAAGACACTCTTATAAGAGAAATTTTACAAGAAATCAAAGGCTATGGTCCACTTGATCCTTTACTTTCCGATCCCGGAGTATCTGATATTCTGGTAAATGGTCCTAAACAGGTTTATGTGGAAAAAGGCGGAAAACTTATAAGAACCCCTGTGGTATTTAGAGATAATGCTCACTTAATGAATATAATTGAAAGAATAGTTTCAGGCGTAGGAAGAAGAATTGATGAAAAATCCCCTATGGTAGATGCCAGATTGCCCGACGGTTCCAGGGTTAATGCAATTATTCCTCCTTTGGCGATAGATGGGGCATCTCTTTCCATAAGAAAATTTAAAGCAGATGCTGCAACTTTAGATAGCTTATTAACGTGGGGATCTATGACAGTTGCAATGGCTGATACATTAAGAGCTGCAGTATTGGCAAGGCTTAATATTGTTATTTCAGGCGGTACAGGTGCCGGTAAAACAACTTTGCTAAATAGCCTTTCCGCTCAAATTCCCGATGATGAAAGAATTGTTACAATAGAAGACTCTGCGGAATTAAGCTTGCAGCAGGATCACGTTGTCAGGCTAGAAACACGTCCGCCCAACATCGAGGGAGAAGGTGCTATAACAGCAAGAGATCTTGTTATTAACTCTCTGAGGATGAGGCCTGATAGAGTTGTAATTGGGGAATGTCGTGGTGCAGAAGCTTTAGATATGTTACAGGCAATGAATACGGGTCATGACGGTTCTTTAACAACTTTGCACGCAAATACACCAAGAGATGCATTGAGCAGGTTAGAAACAATGGTAATGTTTTCTGGCGTTGAACTGCCGGAAAGAACTATCAGAAACCAAGTAAGCTCCGCTGTTCATCTTATTGTTCAGGCTAGCCGATTGAGCGACGGTTCAAGAAGAGTTACCTATATAACTGAAGTTGTAGGTATGGAAGGTACTGTCGTTACAATGCAGGATATTTTTAAATGGGAGCAACAAGGCTTGGACTCTAACGGTAAAGTTGTAGGCTGCCATAAATCAACAGGTGTTCGTCCCAAGTTTATGGATAGATGTAAAGCAAAAGGTATAGACCTGCCTTCAGAACATTTTAAATCTGATGCACAGCCTCAATACCTTTGTCCTGATCCGCCTCATAAAAGATCTGTTAAAAAAGAAAGCGATCAAGCTAATCAGTCATCGCCTTCTTCACAACTTAAGAATCCTGAAAGTAAAGTACCTCCTAATACTCCTCAACCCAGTCCAAACAGAAATTCACTGTTAAACAGGTTAAAAAATAAATAAGTGATGCACGATCATGGATAATAGTATTTTATTAAGTTTAATTTGTGGAATTGTAATCTTTGCATTAGTCCTTTTACTTATAAAGGATGATTCAAAAGACCCTTTACTAAAGCAAAGATTGCGCAACATAAAAGATAGAAAAACAGGGGATGGGACCTCTAAAGAAAAAAGTTTGATACTTGAACAGTATATGGAAGATTCTGATTATAAAATAGGATCACTATCAAAAATACTGGACAAACTAGATGTTATAAAAAAATTAAAAAAAGGACTAAGACAAGCTGATATAAAAACATCAGTAGACATATTTATAATACAGGCACTAATAATAATGTTTGCGGTTACCTTAGTTCTATCTTTATTCATAGGCATTTTGATTGCGCCAATTGCAGGATTTATTGCAGGCTTACTTCCATTCTTTGTAATTAAATTTAAAATTTCAAAAAGGTCTAAAAATTTTACTAAACAATTTCCTGACTGCTTGGGGCTTTTAGCCAGCTCATTAAGAGCCGGACATTCCCTACTATCTGCATTTCAACTTGTTTCTAACGAAATGAATCCACCGGTAAGTCAAGTTTTTAAACAAGTTTCAGATGATATTTCACTTGGTAAAGATACAAAGGATGCCTTGGAAGATATGGCGCAAGCAATTCCTACCAGTCAAGATTTACGCTTTTTTGTTACAGCAGTTATGATACAAAGAGAAATAGGCGGTAACCTGGCAGAAATTTTAGATAATCTTAGTCATACAATAAGAGAAAGGTTTAAGTTATTAGGATTAATAGAATCTCAAACAGCGCAAGCTAAACTTTCAGGTATAATTTTGGGTTTAGCTCCAGCTGCACTTGGTGGTATCATCTCGATGATGAATCCTAAATATATGGAACCTTTGTTTACAACTCCATTAGGATGGGGTGCTTTAGCACTTGCTGTTACTATGAGTGCTCTTGGCTTTTTTATAATCAATAAAATAACTAATATTAGGGTTTAATAAAAATGATTAATATATCACTTTTGTTAATAATAGTTTGTGTTGCAGGTATTATATATTTATTTATGGATCTGGAAGAAGAAGATGATATCCTTGAGCGAAGATTAAAAAAACTTGTTAAAAATAAAAACTCTTCAAATACAGAAAAAGCAAATAAAGAAAGCTTTTTAATGAAACGTTTGGGAGAGCTTGTTGCACCGGTTGTAAACTCATTAACTAGGAAGAAACAAAATGTAAACACTATTAAACAGCTTTTGATACAAGCAGGTAAACCTTCAACAGATGAAGATGTAATAAAACTCGTAACACAAAAAGTCATCTATGGCATAATGGGCTTGTTTTTTGCTTTTGCCATTTATAGCATTGGCGGACTTGATACTATGATGACAACTATATTATTTGTAGCAACTCCGTTAACTATGTACAGACTGCCTGAGATGAAATTAAAAAAATATATTAAGTATAAGGAAACAGAAATCTCCTATAATCTGCCGGATGCTCTGGATTTATTAACAGTATGTGTAGAGGCAGGCTTAGGCCTGGATGCTGCCCTGTTTAGGGTTTCTCAGGAGCAAATGCGAACTTGCCCTATTCTTGCAACAGAACTTGGAAGAGTCAGTAAGGATATCTTAGCCGGTGTACCCAGGCAAGATGCATTTAGAAATTTGGCAAACAGAAATAACGTAGAAGATTTGCGTTCTTTAACCTCTTTGCTTATTCAAACCGATAAACTTGGTACAAGTATAGCCCAATCTTTAAAAGTATATTCTGATACAGTAAGAACAAGAAGACGCCAAAAGGCTGAAGCTTTAGCTGCAAAAGCAAGTGTAAAGATGGTAATACCTCTTGTATTATTTATTTTGCCATCAATGTTTACGGTGTTATTAACTCCGGCTGCCATAAGTCTGGTAGAAAATTTTCAAAGCATGTCTGTTGGAGGTGGCGATAAAGAACAAACCCAGGAACAGCCTAAAAAACAAGAACATTAAAAAGTTGATGACTATTATCAAAATTTTTTGTACAATATTATTATAGGAAGTAGTATAGATGATCGCAAGTATTCAATGCTTGAGGAAAGTCCGGGCTCCATAGGGCAGGCTGCCGGATAACGTCCGGTGCAGGTGACTGTGAGGATAGTGCCACAGAAATGTAGACCGCCG
>JANQHM010000059.1 GCA_028282645.1 Candidatus Gastranaerophilales bacterium | reverse complement strand
CAAAACCCGTACTTTTAGCCTTAAAGAGAGTTAAAAAAAATATTCAATTGTATGTTACGTAAAAATCAAAAATAATTCACTACAACGATAATTTTTGCTTACAAAAGGGTATAAACAGGCACACTTATCCTGTAAGCGAAAAATGTGCTGTTTTGAAATTAAGTTTTGCGTGGCTGGCGCATCCTTTAATCTCTTGGTATATAATAAATTTACGATTTTTAAAGATTGATTTAGTATATTATTGTTAGATTTTATTCTGCTTGATACAGAATTTTTGTTTTTATTAATATTGTTTGGGGCTGTTGGGATTCCTGCAGTGCTATTATTTTTATTTTTTAATATTTTTTTATTTATTAAATCTTTTATAATAGTAAATATAAGATTTAAATATTTATAAACAGACACAATATTTAAAAAATAGGAGTATTTTTTTGCCTTAATATTTTTTAGTGAAATACACGGACATAGAAATACAATTATATCCCACAAAATAAAACATAAAGTTTTTATGTATTGTACTAAATCCATAAATCTAATATACTCATTTATTATTTAATAATTATATATTAATATATATCATAGCATGTTTTAAAAAATTTTGCATGCAAAACATAAAGTTTGTTACAAAATTTTAATATAATATTATATTAAAGCAAATTTTATTTCTTTTATTTTTATATTAATTGTAAAAAGCACAATACATTAATATATTAAAAGTTTTTTTTAGTATACATATACATAAAAAAACTAAAACCATGATGAACACATGGTTTTAGCTATTTTTTCTTATATTTTTTTTTTTGTCAAATCTACGAAAATTGTATTTTTTATTTAAAAGAGATTATTCTTTATATGCATATGCAATCTCTTTTTGAAATTTATTGATCAATACCAAAATCAGGTGAGCCAAACATACCTTCTATTTCCTCTAAAATAGCTGAAGGCTTTCTTGCATTACTTCTTGATGCACGTTGCTGTTTTTCTTTTTCAGTAGCTTCATCCGAATGGCTCAAATGATAATAGCCTGTACCAGCTGGTATCAATCTGCCAATTATTACATTTTCTTTTAAACCTCTTAACTGGTCTTTTTTACCTTCTACAGCAGCTTCTGTCAATACTCTTGTTGTTTCTTGGAAACTTGCAGCGGATATAAAACTTTCAGTGTTAAGACTTGCTTTAGTAATACCTAATAAAACCGGACTATAGCTAGCAGCTACACCGCCCAAAGATTCTATATCTTTGTTTTCAAGATCGACAGAATATATTTCTACCATTTCACCAGGTAAGAGCTTTGTATCACCCGAGTCTTCAATTTTAACTTTTTTGGTCATCTGTCTAACAATAACTTCAATATGTTTATCAGCAATTTCTACACCCTGAGACCTATATACTCTCTGTACTTCATCTACAAGATATTGTTGAACTGCTGTTACACCACTAAGCCTGATAATATCATGAGGATTAAGCGGTCCATCTGTTAAAGGTTGTCCCTTAAGAATATCCTGCTTATCACTAACAATAAGATTAGCATCTACAGGTATTTTAATTTCCTGACGACCATTATCGTTAACAATAAATAATCTTTCAATATCCTCATCAAATTCTATTTCAGCAACACCATCGCACTCAGACAAAATAGCGTTTTCTTTCGGCTTTCTTGCCTCTAATAGTTCTTCAACACGAGGAAGACCCTGTACAATATCACCTGTTTTTTGTCTTTCAAAAATTAGAGTTGCAAGCAAGTCACCACGTTGCACTAAACTTTCTATATCAACTTGTAGTTGTGCACCAACGCTAATCAAGTAAGGTCTGCCTCTTCTTATCTTAATGAAAGAATCAGTAATTTCAGAGACCTGACCTGATAACTTAGCAGTTTCACCACTTTCTGATAAAACCTGATCAACTTTTACAAGGTCTCCTACTTTTACAATAGAATTTGTTTTAAGCCCCACAACTTCTTCCAAGTCTGATGGAATCAGTAAAAGTCTTCTGGCTTCAGTTTCACCAACTTGGCTTAAACTAACTTTGGCTTCACTTCTTGCTAAAACTTGAGTTTTTGAAATTGGAGTTCCCGGTTCAATAACTTGACCGTTATCTACCAAAAGCTCTGTTTGTAAAGAAGATTTGCCTCTGGAAGTATCATCCGTTTCTTTTCTAACAATCAAGTTTTCAAGCACTACAATTTTTAAATTTTTGTTCTCCTCATCTTCAGCGTTAGATATTTCTACAAGACCTTTCAAATGGCTTACATATCCTTGCATTTGAAGAACAAGACTTGTTCTTGTTAAAGAAGCACCGTCCAGCTGTCTAATTCTACTACCATCTCTATACTGAAGCTGAGTAACAGGTACGATACTAATCAACTCATCCTCTGTAGAACTAAATTTGATGGTAACTTCCTTTGGTTTTATTTCAAATTCTTGAATTGGTCTTAATAAGATTTCAACAGACTCTACTGATGGTACAACATTTTCTTCTTCAACGTCTTCATCCATATCTTCTTCAAGATCAAGCTTATTAATTTCTTCATGTGTTGCAGATAAAATAGTTACCATTGACTTTTTATCTGCAACTATACCATTGGCAATTTCTGTTCCGGCTTCAACAATTTCACCATCTTCAGCTTTTAAAGTGCTTAAATCATGTACTTTATACAATTCGCCAGGAACAATAATTACTTCATGTATAATATCATTGTACTCTTTTATAAGAGCAATACCATCAATATGAGCAATAACGTCTTTTACAACTTCAGTACCTGCCGTTACAAATGTACCTGACTCAATCATCTTCAAAGTAGAATCCTTACTTACTTGATGAATTTCCTCAGGTATAAATATAACATTTCCAGGAGATATAACAACGTGATGTTCATCAACTTCTATACCATCATATCTTATTTCACCACTTGAGTTAACAACATATTCTTCATCTACCAATTCAGCAATAATCATACCATTTTCTACAATAGTACCTTCAGGAGATTTGACTACATAAGTTTCACCGGTTTCTTCAACTCTCCATATATTTTCTTTCTTAGTTGTTTCTAAGATAGCGTTATCAGGATTTATAGAAGCAATAACAATAGTTATCTCTTTACCATTAACTATTTTTTTGATAGAAGTACCAGCTTGTTCTGACTCATCAATTTCCAGATCTTGTCCATATCGTACTTCACCACCATTTTCACTTATTGTAATAGTTTCAGCCAGAGCATCTCCACTAACAACTGATTGACTATCATTAACCAGTATAGAAGAGCCGGCAGGTAAATTATAAACATCGCCTGATAAAACCCAGACAATACCGCTTTTGTTAGCTGTCCTGCTTATGTTACCTTGTCTGTCTCTTTTTTCATCAATAGCAAAACCTTCAAAAGCAACCTTACCACTAATATCAGCAGTGATATCTTTTGTAGCCTTTTCTGTTAAACGACTGGCATCACCACGTATAGCACCAGGGTCAAATTCTGAAATAACTTCACCGACATTTACAGTATCACCTATGTTAACTTTTATAGTAGCATTCTGAGGTATTGAATAACTATGTTTTTTACTGCCTTCGTCAACTATAACTATATTACCGTCTTTAGCACTAACCTGAACATTATCACCATGTCGTGTTCGTAGTTCTCTTGTAGGAACTCGCGTTTCAATCTTTCCGGATACTTCTGTTTTGATTTCTTGAACATTTGACGCTCCACTAAATACACCGCCTGTGTGGAATGTTCTCATGGTTAACTGGGTTCCCGGTTCTCCGATGCTTTGTGCTGCAATAATACCAATGGATTCACCAACATCAACAAGTTTACTGTTTGTCAATGCCCACCCGTAACATTTCTGGCATATACCATACTCACAGGCACAAGTTAATGGTGATCTAACTTTAACCTGCTTAATAGCAGCATCGAGTATTAAATTGATATTATCTCTATCTATTACAGTGTTTCTCTCCATAATGACTTCACCTTCAGAGTCAATTACAGCATCAGAAAGAGATCTACCAATTAATCTGGATTCTAAAGTTACAATTTCCTTTTCACCTTCGGTTATTGCTGTCATCAAAATTCCGCTTGTTGTTTCACAGTCATTTATTCTAATGATAACATCCTGCGCCACATCAACTAATCTTCTGGTAAGATAACCTGAGTCAGCTGTTTTTAACGCAGTATCAACAAGACCTTTTCTTGCTCCATAACTGGAAATAATATATTCAGTTACACTTAAACCTTCTTTAAAGTTAGCTTTAATTGGAAGGTCAATAATTTGACCTTGCGCGTCTGCCATCAATCCACGCATTCCAACAAGCTGTCTAACCTGACTTATGTTACCCCTAGCACCCGAGAAGGCCATCATATATACGGGGTTCATTTTATCAAAATTTTTAACAACTTCTTTTGTTAGTTTATCTGTTGTTTCACTCCAGGTATCAATAACTTTTGTATATCTTTCTACCTCTGTTATTTCACCTTTTAAATATCTGCTTTGAGCTCTTTCAATTTCATCTTCAGCTTTATTCAACATATCTTTTTTTACTTTTGGTATGTCCAAATCCGCTATTGATATAGTTGTACCAGCTTTTGTTGCGTATTTAAAGCCTAAATTTTTCAATGTATTAGCTAAAAAGGCTGTTTTTGCCGTTCCATATTCTAAAAATATGCCGGATAAAAGTTTATTAAGAGCTTTTTTATCCATTATTTCATTTATATATTCTAATGATCTTTTATTATTTTTATTAGGTAATAAACTGCTCATTTTTTAATTTACCTCTTATTTTTTTTTAATATTTTAAATTTAAATTTTATTAATGTTAAACGGCTTAAGCACCAATCATAGATGATTGAACAGCCATATTAAATATTATACGTCCCGGTGTTGTTTCTACTCTTTCACCATCTTCTTTTCTTACTGTAATTTTAGAATGGAGTTTTATAACACCAGCCTCAAAAGCTGTAATTACATCATTAAAGTCTACAAAATAGCCTTCAACATCTTTATCTGAATTTGGATTGATAGTGAGGTAATAAATTCCAAGTACCATATCCTGAGACGGGGTTATTACCGGCTTACCCGTTGCAGGTAAAAGAATGTTATTATTAGCTAGCATAAGCATTCTGGCTTCGGTTTGTGCCTCAATCGATAATGGGACATGAACAGCCATCTGATCACCATCAAAGTCAGCATTAAAAGCTGTACATACCAAAGGATGTAATTGTATAGCACGTCCTTCTACAAGTACGGGCTCGAAAGATTGAATTCCCAGCCGGTGTAATGTTGGTGCACGGTTTAATAATACCGGATGACCGTCAATTACCTCTTCCAGTACGTCCCATACAATATTTTCACCTCGTTCAATTTTCTTTTTCGCTGATTTTATATTTTGAACAAAGCCGCGTTCTATCAATTTATTAACAACAAAAGGCTTGAATAGTTCGATTGCCATTTCTTTTGGTAAACCGCATTGATGCAATTTTAACTGAGGACCTACAACAATAACGCTTCGTCCTGAATAATCAACCCTTTTTCCGAGAAGGTTCTGTCTAAATCGACCTTGTTTACCTTCAATAATGTTGCTTAATGATTTTAACGGGCGATTATTTGGTCCAATTACTGTTCTTCCTCTTCTTCCATTATCTATTAAAGCATCAACTGCCTCTTGAAGCATTCTTTTTTCATTTCTTACAATTATTTCGGGAGCACCCATTTCTAATAATCGTAAAAGACGATTATTTCTGTTAATTACTCTTCTATATAAATCATTTAAATCACTTGTAGCAAATCTTCCACCGTCCAATTGAACCATAGGTCTTAAATCGGGAGGTGTTACAGGCAATACATCCATAATCATCCATGTTGGATCAGTATTGCTTGCAGCTAAAGATTCAACCAAGCGTAATCTTTTAATAAGCTTTGCTTTTTTTTGAACAGAATTGCCGCTAGAAGCTAAGCTGTTTCTGATTTGTTCAATTAAATCAGTTAGTTTTATTTCTGTTAGCAGTTCTTTTATTGCTTCTGCTCCAATACCAACTTTTAAGCTTATTTCTCCCGGATGTTCCATTAAGTAATTATCATAATCTTCTTCTGATAATAGTTGCGTTTTCTTAAAGTCTGATTCTCCAGGATCTATAACTATATAACTATTAAAATATATTACTTGCTCAAGATCTCTTAAAGACATATCTAAAAGTAAACCAAGATAGCTTGGAATACCTTTTAAAAACCATATGTGGCTGACTGGGGCAGCTAATTTAATATGCCCCATTCTATGGCGCCTTACCTTACTATCAGTAACTTCAACACCACAACGTTCACAGATAATACCTTTATGTCTTACTCTTTTATATTTACCGCAATAACATTCCCAATCTTTTGACGGCCCAAAGATTTTTTCACAGAATAAACCGTCTCTTTCTGGCTTTAATGTACGATAATTTATGGTTTCCGGCTTGGTAACCTCACCAAACGACCATTTCATCACACGCTCCGGTGATGCAATACCAATCCTTATATAATCAAAATAATCAATACAAGTAGACAATTTCCTTCTCCCTTGTTCATTTTTTTAGGAATACAAATATAACTCCAATTAGCCAGAAAACTTTTTATTTATTCACTAAAAGCTCCTGGAGACTGGAAAAAATTGATATTTAACAATTCAGAATCCAAGTCACTAATTGTTCTCTTAGGTGCTGACTTTCTTATTTCATCAGTATCACTCATTAAGTCAACTTCAGCTCCACCTCTTTTGGCAACGGTAATATCAAGTCCAATACTCTGAAGTTCTCTTACTAGAACCTTAAACGACTCTGGAATGCCAGGCCTTTGTAAATTTTCACCTTTTACAATAGATTCATAAGCACGACTTCGACCGTTTACGTCATCAGACTTTATAGTCAGCATTTCTTGAAGGGTATAAGCAGCTCCGTAAGCTTCTAATGCCCATACTTCCATTTCTCCAAAACGCTGTCCGCCAAACTGAGCTTTACCACCTAATGGCTGTTGAGTAACTAAACTATAAGGTCCAGTACTTCTTGCATGAATTTTATCATCAACGAGGTGTACCAATTTCATCAAGTAAATCATGCCTACAGAAACAGGTTGATCAAATGCATCACCTGTTCTACCATCATAAAGTGTTACCTTGCCTGTTTCATTTACCCAATCCAGACCGGTATTGCCTATACCGTTTCTAATTTCATCAGTAGTAGTAACCATAGATGCTTCGTCGCCAAACATCTCGTCAAATGGTGGAACTTCATAATAATTTCCTGTTAAATATGCTGCCATACCTAATAATGTCTCATAGGTCTGGCCTACATTCATACGACTCGGTACGCCAAGCGGATTTAACACTATATCCACCGGAGTACCATCGGGCAAGAAAGGCATATCTTCTTTGGGTAAAATTTTAGAAACAATACCTTTATTTCCGTGTCTACCTGCAATCTTATCACCAACACTGATTTTACGTTTTTGTGCTATATATACACGTATTACTGTATTTGCACCTGGTGGAAGTTCATCTCCTTTTTCTCTGTCAAAAACTTTTACGTCTACAACTCTACCACCCTCACCATGAGGAACTCTTAAACTGTTATCTCTAACATCTCTGGCTTTTTCTGCAAATATAGCCCTTAAAAGTTTTTCCTCTGGAGGGTGTTCAGATTCACCTTTTGGTGTTACCTTTCCTACAAGTATATCGTCAGCATAAACTCTTGCACCTATCCTAACGATACCTCTTTCATCAAGGTGCCTTAAGCTATCTTCACTAACATTAGGTACCTCTCTTGTAATTTCTTCAGGTCCTAATTTAGTTGTTCTCGCATCTATTTCTAACTTCTCTATATGTACACTTGTAAATACGTCATCATGTACAAGTCTATTACTAATTAAGATAGCATCCTCAAAGTTATAGCCTTCCCAAGGCATAAATGCTACCATTACATTTCGTCCTAAAGCTAATTCTCCGAATTCTGTAGCCGCACCATCGGCAATAGGATCACCTTTACTTACTTGCTGCCCTGCTTTAACAATAGGTTTCTGGTTTAAACAAGTATCCTGGTTACTTCTAATATATTTCATTAAAGAATATTTGTGCACCCTGCCTGTATTATCCATGACTTGTATTTCATCACCAGTAACACGTTCTACACATCCATCAACACCGGATAGGACAACCATTCCCGAATCTCTAGCTGCTCTTTTTTCCAAACCAGTTCCTACCATAGGTCTTTGAGCCCTTAACAAGGGTACAGCTTGACGTTGCATGTTAGATCCCATCAAGGCTCTGTTCGCATCATCGTGCTCCAAAAATGGAATTAATGCTGTACCTACAGAAATGATTTGAATTGGTGACATCCCCATGTAGTCAACCTTATTGGCATCTCCCATTGTAAATTCACTTCTATAACGAACAGGAACTTGATCTTTTGCTATCTTTTTTGTAGTCTGATCAATCATTACGTCACCTGGCGCAACTCTGAAGTTGTCTTCTTCATCAGCACTCAAGTGGTGTATTTCATTTGTTTGATAGCCATCTTTTACAACATAGTAAGGTGTTTCTATAAAACCATAATCATTAACCCGTGCAAAAGTACTTAAACTTCCAATTAAACCAGCATTAGGGCCTTCAGGTGTTTCAACCGGACAAATTCTTCCATAATGACTCGGATGAATATCTCTAACCGCAAATCCTGCTCGCTCTCTAGCTAAACCACCAGGTCCTAGAGCTGATAATCTTCTTTTATGTGTTAACTCAGCCAACGGATTTGTTTGGTCCATAAACTGTGATAACTGTGAAGAACCAAAGAATTCTTTTATTGCAGCAACCAAAGGCTTAGTGTTTAACAAGTTAATTGGAGTTAATGTTTCTGCATCTTGCAGTGTCATTCTTTCTTTTACGATTCTTTCCAGTCTGGTTAAACCTATTCTAAACTGATTCTGCAACAATTCACCAACTGATCTGATACGACGATTTCCTAAATGATCTATATCATCAATATTTCCTTCATCATGAACCAAGTTGACAAGATATTCAATACCTGCCACTATATCTTGAACTGTTAAAGTTCTTTGTGTTTCCGGCAAATTTAAGCCTAATTTTTTGTTAAGCTTATATCTTCCAACTCTTCCTAAGTCATACCTCTTATCATCAAAGAATCTACTTTCAATTATAGATTTACCACCACTTGCGCTGGCAGGATCTCCAGGTCTAAGTTTTTTATATACCTCTATTAATGCTTCATCAGAATCTTTAGAAGTATCTTTATCTAATGTTTTCTTTAAAAATTCACCATGCCTGAACACAGAGTTAAATTCAGTAGCATTGATTCCAAGAGCCTTTAATAAAGTAGTTGCTAAAATCTTTCTGTTTTTATCAATTTTTACATATACAATATCATTAACATCAGTTTCTATTTTTAACCATGCACCCCTATTTGGAATTAAAGTAGCATTATATATACGCTTACCGGTAGGAGCCAAGTCTCTTTTAAAATATATTCCTGGTGATCGTACTATCTGACTGACTATAACGCGCTCCGCGCCATTGATAATAAAGGTACCCCTTTCAGTCATCATAGGGATATCACCAACATAAACCTCTTGTTCTTTGATCTCTCCAGTATCTCGATTAACTAAACGCATCATTATACGCAACTGCTTAGTATAGCTTGCATCATTTAATCTTGCTTCTTCAACGCTATACTTAGGGTTATCAAAGGTATAATTTGGTAAAAAATGTAATTCTAAACGTCCAGTATAATCTTTTATCGGAGAAAAAGAAAGTAATTCTTCCTTCAGACCTTCTTTTAAAAACCATTCAAATGATTTTTTCTGTATTTCTGTTAAGTCAGGTAACTCAGTCATATCTGGAGCTACCATCCCCTTTGGCGTTACTCTTTCAACATATTTATTAGCCATTACAAACCTCGCCTAATATGTAGTTCACTAATTTAAACTAAAATTAGAATATTACCGCATTACTCATTTTAGTATTAGTAATATAGTATAGTAAAAAACATTCAAGTCAAGATCGAGGGTTATCCCCCTCTGACCTTAACTTAATGCCCAATATTCAATTTTTTTGTTGGATATTTATAGCTGTTATCCTTCGACCAATATAATCACCTATTAATAAATATCAATAAATAGTATAAATTAGATACTATTTTATTTCAACTGTAGCCCCCAACTCTTCTAACTTCTTCTTTATTTCCTCAGCTTCTTCTTTCTTGATACCCTCTTTAACCGGCTTAGGTGCATTGTCAACTAATTCTTTAGCTTCTTTAAGTCCAAGACCTGTAAGTGCTCTTACTTCTTTTAATACATTAATTTTATTAGAACCTACACTTGCAAGGATTACACTTACTTCTGTTTCTTCAGCAGCTTCAGCGGTGTCAGCACCGGCTGCAGGCATAGCAGCAACCGCAGCAACCGGTGCAGCTGCTGACACACCAAATTTATCTTCCATTTTCTTTACTAAATCAGCAGCTTCGATCAAGGTTAATGCTTCTATTTTTTCTAAAATTTCATCTACAGCACTCATTTATTTTTCTCCTTTATATTTAAAATCAATTACTTATTATATATATATACAAAAATTTCCACTCATCTTAATTTGGACAATCTATACGATTTATCTAAATTCTTTTTTTTATGTATACTCCAGTGACTCATTTAAGATGCTGCTTTTTCTTTCTGTTCTCTAATTGCATCCATAGCAGTAACCAAACCTCGCAATACGCCATTTGTAGCATTTGCAATGCCAGAAGCTGGAGCATTTATGCAGCCAAGCATTTTTGCGTAAATTTCTTCCTTACCTGGGAGTTCTGAAAGCTTTTTAACTTCATCTTTATTCAACGCATTACCATCAAGCACGGCTCCAATAATTTCAGTCTTTTTTGACTCTTTTGCAAACTTTGTTAAAATTTTTGCAGGAGCCACTTGATCCTCATACCCTATAGCTAAAGCTACAGGTCCTTTAAGCATATCACCAAGAGGTTCAAACTCTGTTCCTTTTATTGCAATCTTTGCAAGAGTATTTTTAATTACTGTAAAATCAGAGCCTTCTTTTTGAAGTCTTCTCCTTAATTCTGTGATTTCTTCTACAGATAAACCTCTGTAGTCAGTTACTATTGCAACTTTTGCTTTTGCAATATTTTCTTTAATTTTTTCTATTTTTTCATTTTTAAAGGCTTTAGTTGCCATTAGATTCACTAACCTCCCTTCAATCGGGTATTAAAAAAATCTGCATACATCTGCAGATTATCAAACAATCAAAAAATACATTAGATTAATATGTCTTTTTTTGATGTTTAACCTCGGTTGGCAAGTGTAAACTATTTAAATAATATAAATATACCAACTTTCTGCAGTCAACATAAAATAATTTAACAAAAGCATAAAAATAAATCAAATATTAAATTAATTAGCTTCTACTAAAAGTTTTGTGAAAAATTGTTATGATTGCACTGAGCAAAGATACGATACTTGAAATAAAAATACTAAGAAATCTCTTTAAAAGATTTCATAGCTTTGTTATTCAACAGTCTTTGATTCAATCGTGTTAAAACTAATAAAATAGTTTCTGAAAAGAGAAATCTGAAATTTAATTGAGTACCAGTATAATTAAATAGCATCCTCTACAAACAAACGTTCGTCTTCTAAAAGTTTTTCTAAATCCAAAATATTAATAACATCTTTGTTATTTAACAGAACTTCAGAAGAAACAAATTTATTTTTATCCGGTGAATTTGTTTGATTTTTAATAATATAGCTATCATCTATATTTATAATATCAAATACATCATCTACAATAATGCCTATCTGTATTTTATTTGTTTTTACAACAATTATTTTTGTTTTTTCTGTTATTTGAGATTTTCTTATTTGTAAAAATGATTTTATATCTATAATCGTAATAAATTCTCCGCGTAAATTTATTAAACCCATTATAAACACCGGCACGCATGGTATAGGGGTTAGGTTAACAGATTTTATTTTACGGAATTCTTTTATATATTTTAAGCTAATGCAATAAATTTCATTATTTAAGCAAAAAGTAACAAATCTGTTCTCATGTAAATCAATTTTATCAATATCAACTTTAAGCTCTTTTTCCAACTTTAGGGCTCTATTTTTTAGCTTATCTAAAGAATATTTGTCTTCAGGAAATAAATTTACAGTTACCTTATTTTCAACATTTTCCTCCTTCAGCTCTATCTCTGTTAAATTGTCAGTTATTAAATTTATATTTAGTAAAGCAATTAATTCATTTTTATTTTTATAAATGCCTTCAATAAATTTTTTTGTAGATTTGTAAGGAAGATTTTCTACAAGGTTTTTATTGATTTGAATAACATCTTTAACTGAATCAACAATAATTCCAATAGGTTTTTCTTTTGTATTTATAATAATAACTTGATGTTCGGCTGAATAAGTATCAGGAGAAAATCCTAGAAATTTTCTCAAATCAATAACACTTATAATCGTTCCGCGAAGATTCATTACCCCTACAATATATGCAGGTACTTTTTCCAGGATGGTTAAGTATGGTAATTGAACAATTTCAATAATCTGAACCGCCGGTATAGCATATACTTTATTTGATAAATTAAACGCCATGTGCAGTTCAGTTGTTTTTTCTAATGAAGTTTGATTAATTGTAATACAATCGTTTTTCATCTTCACTCTGGTCTATAATATTCAACCCTGTTTCTACCGTTTTCTTTGGCGGTATACAGTGCTTGATCTGCTCTTTGGATTAAATCCTGTTCATTTTTCGTATCGTTGGTCAAGCAGGCTACACCTATACTAACTGTAATATTTACATCTTTGTCTTCATGTCTTAAATTTTTTTCCTCGATAGACTTTCTGAGTCTTTCTATTGGTACAAAGATAGTTTTTAAGGATGTTTCCGGTAATATTGCAACAATTTCTTCGCCACCGTATCGGGCTACGAAGTCAGTTTTTCTTAATCCATTTTTTATAATTTTTGATATGTCAGCTAGTGTTTTATCTCCGAATTGGTGTCCGTATGTATCATTAACATGTTTAAAGTGATCAATATCTATTAATACCAGACTTAAATCATCTTTATATCGTTTAGCTCTTGAAAATTCTCTTTCCAATACTTGCTGGAAGTACCTACGATTGTATAGTCCCGTCAGCCCATCAGTAATAGCAAGGAATTTTGTTTCTGAATACAACCATTTAATACGCATTAATATTTTTAGTTCTTCCACAATAATGCTTAATAATTTTGATGAGTTGTATTTATTTGGACTGATATGATATAAACACAGTCCGCCCAGTACTCTGTTTGCAAACTTTATCGGAATAATTGTTTTAGATTGAAAATCAGTAAGTTTATTTATTGTATTGATTTTTAGTGTTGTTTTTTCAAATGTTTCATATCCGGTTGTACCTTTTTCTTCTTCCGGTGTATCATTAAATATTTCTTCAAAGAATTCTATTTTTATGTCATTTGTTATAACTTCATTTATTTCAACATCACTTGTGCTTATACTTAATAATTTTTCTTTTTTACTATCTCTGTCGTTAAAAAATATACCGGCTACATTATAATCAAGTATTGCTGATATTAAAGAAAAAAAGCCACTTTTAAGAACTTTTGTATTATGAACCATTTCAGATAAATTTCTGAATTCATTAATAATGGTAGATTCAATTAATGATTGGTCAAGTAAGTGCTTAATTCTTGTTTGAATATAATCCGGTGGAATTGTATTTTGCACCTTAGTGAGTTTTTTTCTTTCATCTTCACTAATTGTTGGTACTTTATTTAATATTTTTTGAATTTGTTTGATTAAATTATTCTCAAAGTCGCATTCTTTTATTAGAAAAGCATCTGCACCAGATCTTAGTCCCCAAAATTTACTAATTTTTTCTTTTCTGTTTGTAATCAAAATTATAGGAATATTTTTTGTTATATTATCGTTTCTTAACAACCTGCAAAGTTGAAAACCATTAATTTCAGGCATAAAAATATCAGAAACAATTAAGTCCGGTAATGTTTGATAGGTGATAGAAATTCCTTCGGGCCCGTTGCTGGAAGTTAAAACTTCATATCCTGCCTTTGCTATAAATGTTTTTAAGCTTGTAAGCTGTGTTAAGCTGTCCTCTATTAAAAGTATTTTTTTCATAATAGTTAAGATTATTTCTAATTTGTAAACTAAGTTGTTCCTATTATAAAATAAAATCGAGTATAATAAAAGGTATTTAATGAACATATATTGAATATTTTTTTATATTGAACAAAAAAATATTTAAATAAGATTCATTAATGTTATAACATAATCAGAGCTTATAGCGAGTAAATAAGAAAAGTGATGATCATCACCAAATTTTTGAGGGTTATTAAATTATGTTGAAAAACTTAAGTTTGGAAGAAAAAATCAAATTAACAACAAAGTTCAATCAAATTTTATTTTTTCTATTAGCCGTCCTGTCTATTGCAGGCTTTTATAATATAAAGATATTTGGAAAAGGTGAAATAATATGGAGTCTGATTCTTTTATCGGTATGCTTATCGGCTATGATAACTGTTGAACTATTAAGAAATTGGCAAAATAAAACAATATCAGAACCTATATATCAAGCGGTGGAGCATACTAATACTGCTTCGAATGATGTTATTGATGAAACAACAAAGCAGGAACTAGCTATAAACAAACATTTAGAACAATTAAAAGAGGCTTCTAATATTATAAATAAGCTAAAAGATTTTTCTGATATAACAAAAACAAATGCGCAAAAAGTTGCGGAAAAGTCACAAGAAGCTTATTTAATGTCCAGTAAGGAGCAAGAAGCTGTAAAAGCTAATATCGAAAAAATGCAAACTCTCAAGCAAAAAATTGAAATTATTGCAGAGTTAATATTGGAATTGAGTGAACATACTCAACAAATAGGTAGTATAATAGGGGTTGTTGAGGATATAACAGAACAAACAAATATGCTAGCATTAAATGCAGCTGTAGAAGCTGCACGAGCAGGAGAACACGGAAAAGGTTTTGCAGTTGTTGCAAGCGAAATCAGAAAACTTGCTGATGAAAGTAAGCAATCAACAGCAAAAATAACCTCATTAATATATGACATTCAACAGGCAACAAATTCTACGGTTATGGCGACTGAAGAAGGAACAAAAGAAATAGAATCAGGAGTTGATTTAGCTCATAAAATAGCCCAAAGTATTGATGTATTAAGAAATACAGTTAATGAAACAGTAGAGTCAGTAGAGGGAATTGTAAATTCTTCCGGGCAACAATCCAATTGTACAGTAGAAATTTCTGACTCCATAGTATCTATAAACAACGGTTTATTAGAATTTGCAGACAGTATTAAAACTAACAAAAAAGTTCTAAGCGGATTAATGAATATATCAAATTCGTTAAAAGTAAAAATTGTAGGTAATCAAGATTAAGAAAAAGCGGTGAAATATGGATTTTCTTGAAGAAGAATTTGATGAAGTATTAAGTATTTTTCGAGATGAGAGTGAAGAACATATACAAAAATTAAATAAAAATCTTCTTAAAATAGAAGAAGATCCTGCTAATTTACATATAATTACTGAATTATTCAGAGAGGCTCACAGTCTTAAAGGGTCGGCAAGAATGATAGGATTAACCGCAATAGAAAACCTTTCGCATAAGCTGGAAGATATAATCGGTTCAGCAAGAGAAGGCGGATTAGTAATAGATTCCGAAATTATTGATGTACTGTGCAAAACCGTTGATTGTATAGCGTCTATAGTTGAAGAATCTATTAACACAAAAGGTCAATATAGCTCTCCTCATGTTGATCAGATTGTACAAGAATTGCAGGCAATAGAAATAATAAAAAAACAGTCTTTTGAAATTAGTGGATCTTCTAAAATAGAAAAAAATTCTGAAATTATAAAATATGATAAAGAAATAGTTGAATTTTGTAATAATAATACTAAATCAGTTATAATTATGCAAAATTATTCAAAAGAATTAAGGAATGATCTTTTGAATATTGATTTAATTACTAATTTTCATAATGATATTGGCGATTTATTTATTCAGGTTCAGAAGCTAAATAATAATAATATAAAAGATTTGATCCAGGACTTATTAATAAAACTTGATAGTGTAGTTAAAGGAAGTGGTTTTTTATTAGAATCGGAAGCTGATGATATTGATGAAATGGTCGGCTATATAATGGAGTTTTTTAAGAATATTTTAGGTTTAGACGACTTTGATACTTTACAATCAGAAGGTCCGGACCTATTAGTCACAGGTGATATTAAAATTGAATCGTCTGAAATTGAGACTCACGACCCTAATAATAATTTGAAAGAATTCTTAGAAAGCTTAAAAAAAAATTGTAATTCTTTCTTGGGAGGAAGCTCAAGCGTTGCAGATAATATTTTAAATATATTAAATTCTTTGTTAATTAACCGTGTAGAAGAAAAAGAATCAAAGCTTTTAAACAAGTTTTCGGATGTTTTTAGTTTTTTAAAAGAAACTTCAATAGTACCGGATTCTGAAATTGGCGATATTTTAAAACAATGCATAGAAAGTATGGATTTATTATTATTAAACAATGACGACTCTTTAACTGAAGATCCGGAACTTATAATACAAAGGTTAGATATAATTTATCAAATGTTGAAAATGTCTGTATCAGAGCAGTCAGAAAGCGGTTATGTTCAAAATGAAGAAAACACGGATGAATATGCTTCGAGTAATACTTTTTTATCGCTAGCCCCTTCTGATGATGTTATGCCTCAAATGCTTAATAAGAATAATGATGAGCAGCAAGAGCCGGATGAAAAAAAATCTTTTACAAAGTCTTCCCAAGGTAATACAATAAAAACTTTAAGGGTTGATACCAAAAAGTTAGATCAGCTTGTAAATCAGGTTGGAGAACTAATCATAACAAAAATCAAAGCAAAAGAGCATTTAAGCGAAATTGAAAAAATAATGATCGGTGCTGAGGATTGTTATAGAGAATTGACTAAAGCAAAACAAATAGTAAAGTTTTTGGATAAAAGACCTGTTCGCCCTCAGGACTTACCGTCGGGTACCTCTATTTATTCTCAAAATAAAAGTATATCAACTATTTTTGATGACAGTTCCCTTCAATTAGTAGAATTTATGGATAAGATGAGTTCTCTTTATAAAACGATTCAAGAAGATGATGCAAGGTTAAGCTTAATTGTTAATGAATTAGAAGAAAAAATAAAAAGTATCAGGGTTTTACCGCTTGCTACTATTTTTCATATTTTTCCCAGAATGATAAGAGATATTTCAAGAGAACATGACAAAGAAATAGATTTTGAAATTGTTGGTAGTCAAACAAGTGTAGATAAAAAAATAATAGAAGATATAAAATCTCCTTTGATGCATATAATAAGAAATTCCATTGACCATGGAATAGAAACACCTCAAGAACGTATTAATAAAGGGAAACTTCCGGCCGGAAAGATTATATTGGCTGCATATCATTTGGAAAATAGCGTTTTAATAGAAGTAACCGACGATGGAAAAGGTATCAACCTGGACTCTATAAAACATAAAGCTGTTGAAAAAGGGTTTATAACCTCAAATGAATTAAAAACAATGAGTAATGAACAGATTATGAACATAATATTCTGGCCCGGATTTTCAACCGGCGAAGTTATTACTGATTTGTCCGGTCGAGGGGTTGGCTTGGATGTTGTTTACTCCAAAATTATGCAACTGGATGGTAAAGTAAATATTAAGTCTGAATACGGAAAAGGCTGTAAAGTTTCTATTCAACTGCCGGTGACAATGGCAACAATCAATTCCTTTTTAGTTAGTATTAATAATCAAACCTTTGCAATTCCTACCGGTTCGATAAAAACAGCTTTATTAATCAATCGAACTGATATTTTTCATAAAGAAGGTAAAGAAACTATACTGGTTGACAATAAACCTGTACCGGTTTTTTACCTGTCTGAAATACTTGAAATGTCTAATAGTCAAGTTGATTCTGAAAAAATAGTTGTGATTGTTATAGAGTCAGATGCCAGACCCGTTGGTTTTATTATAAATAAGTTACTTGGAGACCAAGAAATTCTCCATAAAAACTTAACAGCTCCCTTAATAAGAGTAAGAAATGTTGGTGGAGTTACAACTTTAGGCTCAGGTGAACTGTGTTTAATCTTAAATGTTAATGATTTAATCAAGTCAGCTTATTCCAGTATTGGTGTGAATACCGGTAAACAACCTATAATTAAAGAAAAAAGCACAGCTGTTAAGCGCAAAAAAATATTAGTTGTAGATGACTCAGTCACAACAAGAATACTTGAGCGCAATATATTAAGGGCAGCCGGATACGATGTGACTGTAGCTATCAACGGTCTTGACGCATTAACCAAAGTAGCTTCCGATAAGTTTGACCTTATTGTCAGTGATGTGGAAATGCCTGAAATAAACGGCTATGAGTTAACGGAACGCTTAAGAAAAGATGATAACTTCAAATCTGTCCCTATCATTCTTGTAACATCTTTGGCCTCTGAAATTGATCGAACGAAGGGCTTAAAGTTAGGTGCTAATGCATATATAACTAAAGGCAACTTCGATCAAGAAGAATTATTATCGTCTATTAGAACATTGATTTAACTTCTTATGAATAATAAATTAGCCGGAGTGGAAAAACTTTTAAAGTTATATGAAATGGAGTTGGACCATGCAAGACAGGTCAACCGTCTGTCTTTGATTCTTTTTGATAAAACTGCTAAGCTATTGCATAACTTTGGCGCGCAAGAAAGAGAATACTTGAATGCAGGCTCATTATTGCATGATATAGGCTACTTTATTGAAGCTCAAAATCATAATAAACACTCTTACGATTTAATAATGAAAAACGGTATTCCCGGCTATACTCAACAGGAAATATTGATAATTGCTAATATCGCCCGATATCACAGAGGTAAAAAGCCTAAAGACATTCATAAATGTTATAATAGCCTGATTGACAGTAAAACAAAAAATTTGGTCAGAAAGCTGAGTGCCATTTGCAGACTGGCAGACGGCCTCGATAGAGCTCATATTTGTATAGTAAAAGACATTGATTGCGTTTATGATGAGTTCTCTCAAGTTTTGCATTTAATTATTGAAACAACTATGCCAAGCAGTTTAATGCAAGTTTTTGCAGCGAAAAAAAAGAAGACAATGTTTGAAAAAGAGTTTAACTTAAGTGTTATACTCAGGCTTAAATAATACCGTCAAGAGCTCTTAAACGTGGTACGTTAAACCTTAACACTGAGTCCAATATATTATAATTCAATCTCTTTAGTGAAAACCTTAATTTGAGAGGCAGCCTTAGAAATTTGATTGACAGAATCCTCTACAGACTTTGCTTCTGTACTTAAATCATTTAATTTCTTATCAGTATCTCTTGAGCCGGAATCAACTTTTACTATAAAATCATCCAAACCTTTAGTACAATCTATTACCTTTTTGGATGCCCCCTGTAACTTAATTATAGAAGTTTTGGTACTTTTAACAGCATCTATAATCTCATTCGTTACTGCTGTTGACTCTTCAACAAAAATTGTTCCTTTTTCTACAATATTATTGCTATTTTTCATAACCGCAACGGTTTGATCTGTTTCTTTTTTGATTTCACTGATTAGTCCCGTAATCTGATTTGCAGCATTTGCAGACGCATCAGCTAATTTTCTGATTTCATCAGCGACAACAGCAAAACCTTTACCTGCATCACCAGCTCTGGCGGCCTCTATTGCAGCATTTAAAGAGAGTAAGTTAATTTGATCCGCTATGTTTGTAATTATATCTACAATATCTGTAATTTCTTCTGATCTGATACCAAGTTTGTTTACTTTTTCCGTAGCCTGCACAACTTCATTTTTAATACTGGCCATGGTTTTTTTGAAATCTATAAATGTGCTTTTTACTTTATCAGCAGATTCACCGGCACTTTCGGAATAAGTAAAAGAAGTGTTAATATTGTCGTTTGTTAAGTGAATAAATTCTTTTAAATTATTTAACTGATCTTTTGCCCTTTCAAAACTTTCTAAATGAGATTCATTGTTAATTGCCAAATTATCAATACTACTGTGTATATTATTAATAATTTGAATGCACTCTTCTGAAATTTGAGCAATATTACTTGAAGATTCTTCAATAGCCACGGAAGAACTTTTAGTTTTAGCCTTTTGCGTTCTAAATGAATCTATTAAATTTTGTATTGCTTCTGAGAGGTCTTCTAAATATTTTATTTTTTTGAGATTTCCATTAAATTTATTATTAATGATATCTTTAGTATCAAAAGTGAGCTTGTCTATGTTTTTTAGGTATTTTTTAGAGCTTAATATATTTAAGACAAGAGTTATAAGGGTTAATAAGGCAAAACATATAATAATATTATTTAAATAATCTTTTTTATAAAAGTTAAAACTTATTGTTTCACCTTTATTTTCTGCTTTGATATTAACCGGCTCTTGCCTTTTATATATATTTAAAATTTTGTAAGTATTATTAAAAATATCGTTAATGATAAAATGCTGGTCATTTGAGGTCCAAAGCAGTTTATTATCTGAGATAAGTTTTTGATAAACAGTTTTCCAGTTATATGAATCAACATCTTTTATCTCAAATTTTTGAGCCGCACTTGATGCTATAACAGTATTTTGATTTATAATAAAAGTTTTACCGTCTATATCAGCAGCTAAATCTTTAATAAATGTATTTAAGCTGTATCCTACAACTAACGTTGCAATCTGAACTTGTTTATCGTCATCTTGATCTTCTGACTGCATTTTTATTGGATGATAAGCAAATAAAACAGGCTTATTTTCGTATAAAATATTATTATTTTTTATATAACCTGATTTTTCAGGGGATATACCTTCCCAAAAAGCTTCTCCGGCGACTTCCTTGTAATATAGCTCTTCATTTTCGGAATCTATAATTACTGTATCATCTTTAATAACCAATGCGACTGCAACATGCTTGTTAGAATTTTTAAAATACATTAAGACACCGCTTGCAGCCGTTCTTTTTTCTCTGTATAAGTAAGCTTTTGGGCAGGCTGTTGAAACAACTTCATTACTTGCCAGGAATTCTATATCTTTTAAGTTTTCAGTCAGCCACTTTTCAGTTAACTTAGATACAAGCCTGGCATTACCTTTTAAAAATTCTATATCTTCTTCATCTCGATTATAGTCTATTTCAATTTTAGTATTTGCAATATTTTCGAGAGTATTTTTAGCTTTATAGACGATTGAATCTGTTAAGTTATCAGTATTATTGTAAATTTGAGCTGAAAAACTGCCCATTACAACTAACAAAAGTAATATTATTCCTTTATTAGTAGCAAAAGCTTTTCTGGTTGATTTATTTCCTGAATTATTGCCGCTCATTTTTTACCCGGTTTTTTAATTTTAACACAACTTAACATTACTTAATATTAAGTTATAATTTTTTATTATTCAAGATTTCTTTATACAATAGCTCAAAGAATCCTATAAATATAGTACATAAATAAACATTTATACTGTCAAAAATTTATTTTGGTGATGGTGATCACCTTTCTTAAGTCATTGCTGTAAGCTATGGTAAAACCTTATTTTAATAAAATATAACGGGTAAGCAAAAACTCATCATAATTAATGAATCAGTGCACTAGCTTTTATTTTGTTAACCAGACAGGCTCTTAATACTTTGAGATGTTTTCAAAATAGGTTTCTAAAAGTTTATAGCCGTCTAAATTACTATTAGGCCTTTTGACAAAACTTTTTGCCATTATGTTTTTTAATTCTTTACATCTTATTTCTATTATTTTCTCTGAAGCATAACTTAATTCCGAATTAATGGAACTTGCCCATTTTACTAATAAATCCAACTCTCGTTTAATTTCTTTTCCTGATGACATTTCCAACGGCTTAAAATCAAACTTGTTTAAAAGTTCTTTTTCACTTTTAGTTAAAGGACAGAATATTACGATACTTCCAAAAACTTTTTTAATTATTCTATAGCTGTCAGCCATACTTCTATGGGATTCAGGCACCGAACTTTTAGCTACAATGGCTTTTTTTCCCAGACTGCCGTTTAAAGTTATTTTTTTTGTCAAACTTATAAGTTCGGTATCAGAATTCTTGTTATTGCTTGATTGCCTATCCTCACCATGATTTTTGTCTATTGTTTTATTCTTCTCTATAGTTGCCATCTCATAACCCAACAAATTAAAATTTAATAAACAACAATTAAATGTACTCGATAAATTATATAATAATCCAAAGTGATAAAAATTATTTGAAAAACCAAAAAATTTTAATAAAATATTTACAAACATTAATGAATTTGTTAAATAAAACTTAGGAGAATTTTCTGTTGAAGACTTATAATAAAGCATTAACGCCATATTTGTTTATAATACCTTCTTTTATAGTTTTAACATTATTTTTTTATATTCCTTTTGCCGAAACTTTTATATTAAGTTTTAAAATTTATCAAAATATCTATTCGCCTGACTGGGTAGGGGTAGCCAACTATATAAAACTGTTTAATTCTCCTATTTTTTGGCAAACACTGTTTAATACGTTTCTTTATGTTTTTATTGTTGTGCCTGCGTTGGTTGTATTGCCTTTAATTATTGCTATTGTGGTGAATCAAAAATTCAAAGGAACTAATATCTTTAAATTAATTATATATTTACCCGTGGTTGTATCTCTTGTAGTGGCAGGGATTGCATGGAAATGGATATATGCTGATAGCGGAATTTTAAATTATTTAATAAGTCTTATTAAACTGCCGTCAGTAGGATGGCTTACAGACCCTAACACAGCGATTTTTTCTGTGATGATGGTTACTATATGGAAGGGCTTAGGATATTATATGTTGATATATCTGGCTGCTTTAACCGCCATACCTAAAGATTTATACGAAGCAGCAGATATTGACGGAGCCAGCAGTTTAAATAAGCATCTTTTAATAACTATACCTCATTTAAAACCTACTATTGCATTAGTGAGTATTATAAGTTCAATTTCTGCGATGAAAGTATTCGTTGAAATTTATGTTATGACAAAAGGAGGACCACTTAATTCCAGTAAAACAATTGTGTATTATATCTATCAACGAGCATTTGAAAATCTTGATCTTGGTTTTGCTTCAGCGGCCGGGGTGGTGCTACTTGTTATTACACTTATTTTTTCAATTTTAAATATTAAGTTTTTAGAGTATAAAAAATTTGAAAAAATATAAAAAAGGAGAAAAGCTTGAGCTTAAATAAAATTTTATCTTATATATTCTTGAGTATCTTGGCTATTATTTCTGTAGGGCCTTTTTTATGGTTGTTATCAACTGCTTTAAAATCATCCGCTGAAAATATATTTAGCTATCCTCCTGTTTTAATTCCAGAGATGCCTTCTTTTCAAAATTTTATTAATGTTTGGAATTCCGTACCATTTTACAAATATATAACAAACAGTTTTATTGTTTCACTTTTTACTATCATATTAAATATTTTATTATCTTCATTAGCTGCATATCCTCTTGCAAAAATGCAGTTCAAAGGTAAAAAAATTCTGTTTTTTGCTATATTAGCTACTATAATGATTCCTTTTCAGGTAATAATGATACCTGTTTACTTAATGACCTTGAGACTAAATCTGCTTGATTCAGTATCAAATATTGCCGGTTACGCCGGATTGATTTTACCTTTTTCAGTGAATGCTTTCGGAATATATTTAATGAGGCAAGCGTTTGTAGCTATCCCAAAAGAAATAGAAGAAGCAGCAATTATAGACGGATGTAATTCTTTAAGCTTATGGTGGAGGATACTGCTTCCTCTTACGAGTCCTACAATTGTTACTTTGGCTATATTTACTTTTGTTGGTAGCTGGAGCGAGTTTTTATGGCCTAGTATTGTTCTTACTAAGCAAGAAATGTACACCCTGCCAGTTGGGTTAAATCACTTGCAAGGTATATTTAGCGCAAATTGGCGCTATATTGCAGCAGGGGCAATAATTTCCATGATACCTGTAATAACTATATTTACAATTCTTCAAAAATATTTTATGAAGGGTTCAACGCAAGGTGCTATAAAAGGTTAAGTGATTAGTATAAATTAAACAATAACTTGTGTATCGCTTGATGCTATTAGTTTTAGTAAATCAAAAGTTGTTACAATGCCTAAGAGCTTATTGTATTGCACAACTAATAGGCGATGAATCCTTTTGTCATACATAATTTTTGCCATAACATTTATTGACTCGTCCGGGTCTACTGTAAATAAATCTGTAGACATTATTGTTTCTACATTTTGGTCAAAAAAGTCTTCTTTAAAGTTTTTTAAGTCTAATTTTTTGCCAGCATATTGATAATAAAAGTTTTTAGAGCTTTCGTTTTTTAAAATATCTTCTGCGCTGACTACGCCAACTATATAATCATCGCTATCTACTACCGGCACACCCAGGACATCTTCATCGCTCATTGTTTTTATTAGAGTTCTTATTGTATCGTCTTGTTTTATTGTTACTAAGTCTGTTGTCATAATGTCTTTTACGTAAAAATGCATCAGAAAAATCTCCATTTTTATAAAGCCTTATAAATCTTGAGTTTTTTTGTAATATTTTTCTACACCCTTTTAAACAAAATAAAAGGGGAATTTTCTAAAGCATTAATCTGATGGGTGAGCGAGTCGGCGTAGCCTATGGAAAGCGAGCCCAAAAAAGAACTTCCCCCTTGCTAGAGGGATTAATGGGGTAGATTAAAAAATCTTTTATTACCTTGCTGCTTTATTTTTTTGCTAATATATTCAATGGGAGGATTTATCAATGAGTGAACAGTTTATTTTAGACAATATTAGTAAAGATTTAGCAATAAAACAGAATTCTGTTAATAATACAGTGGAATTATTTAAAGATGGAGCAACAATTCCGTTTATATCCCGCTATAGAAAAGAAAAAACCGGCGGGCTTGATGAAATACAGATAAAAAATATAAGTGATAAGCTGGAGTATTATACAGAACTTCAAAAACGTAAAGAAACAGTGTTGCAATCCATCGAGGGTCAAGAAAAATTAACACCTGAACTGGAAAAACAAATAACACAATGCGTGGATAAGCAAAAACTGGAAGATTTATATCTTCCGTACAAGCCTAAAAAAAGAACACGTGCTACTATTGCTAAAGAAAAAGGTCTTGAGCCTTTGGCTGATTTTATACTAATGCAGATAAATTCTAAAAGCTCCCGTGAAGAAATTTTAAAAGGCTATATAAACAAAGAAAAAGGTGTTGAAACTACAGAACAAGCCCTGGAAGGTGCTTTGGATATTATAGCCGAAGTAATTTCCGATGATGCACAAATAAGAGAAACAGTAAGAAACTTTACTGCTTCCAAAGGTTTGGTTACATCAAAGCCTAAAAAAGATTGGGTAAATAAAAAATCTAAGTTTGAAACATATTATGATTTTTCTGAACCTATAAAAAAATCACCTTCTCATCGAATACTTGCAATAAGAAGAGGGGAAAAAGAAAAGGTTTTATCCTACAAAATTGAGGTTGATGAAGATCAGGTTACTGAACTTATTGACAGGAAAGTAATAAAAAACAATAATTTTATGTTTTATGAAGATTTAGAAGATGCGATAACTGATAGTTTCAAGCGTTTGATTTATCCTTCAATAGAAAATGAGGTTTTTGCAACAAAATTGCAGGAAGCTGAAACTGAAGCTATTAATGTTTTTTCTAAAAATCTTAGAAATCTTCTTTTATCACCTCCTGCCGGACATAAAGTTATTATGGGAGTTGATCCCGGATTTAGAACCGGATGTAAAGTTGTAGTTATTGATAATAACGCTAATTATAAAGAATTTATGGCAATATATCCGCATGAACCCCAAAAGCAAGTTGATAAAGCAGAAAAAACAATTTTGGATTTGATCAAAAAGTATAATGTAGACTTAATTTCAATTGGAAATGGTACTGCTTCTAAAGAAACAGATATTTTTATTAAAAATATTATAAAGAAAAACAATCTTGAAATTAAATCAATAGTAGTAAGTGAGGCCGGTGCATCTGTTTATTCAGCATCTGAAATAGCTCAAAAAGAATTTCCTGATCTTGATGTTACAGTAAGAGGTGGAATCAGTATTGCCAGAAGGTTACAAGATCCATTGGCAGAGCTGGTAAAGATAGATGCTAAGTCTATAGGTGTAGGGCAGTATCAGCATGATGTCAATCAGAAAGAGTTAAAAAAGTCTTTGGACTTATGTGTTGAATCTTGTGTAAACTTTGTGGGAGTTGATTTAAATACTGCTTCCGAGGCGTTGTTATCTTATGTTTCCGGTATAAATAAAGCTATTGCTCAAAACATTGTTAAATATAGGGCTGAAAATGGTAGCTTTGATGAAAGAAAACAGCTTTTAAAAGTAGCCAAGCTTGGCAACAAGGCATTTGAGCAGTGTGCAGGATTTTTAAGAATTAAAAACGGTAAAAACAGACTGGATGATTCTGCTATACACCCTGAAAGCTATAATATTGTTGAATCTATAATTAAAGACATAGGCTCAAGCATGCAAGATTTAATAGGTAACCAGGATTTAATTTCTAAAATAAAGATAGATAAATATGTTACCGATTCTATCGGTATTCCGACTTTGACAGATATATTGCAGGAATTAAAAAAACCGGGGCTTGACCCTAGAAAAGAATTTAGCAGTGTTTCTTTTGACTCTGATATCAATGAAATGAAAGATTTAAATGAGGGTATGGTTTTAAACGGTGTGGTTACAAATGTTACAAATTTTGGGGCTTTTGTTGATATTGGAGTTCACCAGGACGGATTAATTCATATTTCTAAAATGGGTGACAAGTTTGTAAAAAGTCCGTACGATGTTTTATCTGCAGGTGATCAAGTTAGTGTTAAAGTTTTATCTGTTGATATTGAGCTAAAGCGAATATCACTTGAACTTTTTAAAAGCTCCTGATTATTCTGGCTCAAAATCAAATTTTTAGATTATTTAGAGCCTGTCAGGTAAAAAAATATTTGAAGCAGCTTGCTTGGCAAGGCAAGCTTTAACAAGACAGCTTCTTACTGTTAATTAAATATTAGAAAAATAAAAGGCAGGCATTTAGCCTGTCGTGAGTTATAGTCTCTTTTTTTAGGATTGGAGAGTATCTACGCGATATGATTGGGGATAAGCGTGTAAGAAAAGATTAAAGATTAAAGGTAATATATTTAATTATTTTATTTTTTTGTTGTTGCTATTTAGTTTTATTTTTTGTATTTTTATAATAACATTTAAAGAAAATAATCTTTATTTTTATAATATTTTCTTAATTATTCTAATAATGGTGATTGTCGTAACCTTTCTTATGTAATCGCTACCAAATTTTGAATAAAAAGAACTTTTATGCTATAAATTGAAATTATTAACTTTAAAATTTTTTTTAATATGCAAATTCTAAGATACTTTTTAAATTATTCAATCGTGTAAAAACAAATAAAATAAGCTTTTTTCTGAAAATAAGATGAATTGTATAAATATAAAAATAAATTATTTGCTCAGTTAGTACTTGTCCATAGTCAATATTTTGAGGATAATATAATTAAGTCAATTTTTATCAGTCTGGGTTTTATTTAATTTTGAAAGAGTAAGATAAAGTGGTTCTTGTAAATTATGCTGATCGCAAGGTAAACTGTAAAATCGTATATTGTGGTACGGGAGAAGGCGGTAAGACCACAAATTTAGGTTATATATACAGTAAGCTGGATCCTTCCATAAGAAGTGATATGACAAAACTGGCAGGTGTTAATGAACGAACACTGTTTTTTGACTTTTTATCTATAAATCTTGGAGAAGTTAAAGGCTTTACCACAAGCTTTAGCTTGTATACCGCGCCCGGCCAAAAACAGTATGCCGCAGCAAGAAAGCTTATATTAAACGGTATCGACGGCATTATTTTTGTAGCTGACTCCAGAGCTGACAAAAGACAGGAAAATATAGAAAGTTTAAAAGATTTAGTTGAAGACTTAAAAGTATATAATTTAACGTTGGAAAACGTACCAATTGTTTTTCAGTATAATAAAAGGGATGAAAATAATATTTTATCCTTGGAAACACTGGAAAACGATCTTAACAAACTTGGTTATCCAAGCTTTGAAGCTGTAGCAACAAATGGTTCAGGTGTATTTGCAACGTTAAAATCAATAAGTAATCTTATTTTATCCGGTTTACAATAAATGTATTTTTATAATGAGAAATTTTATTAAATATACAGATAATAATAAGCTGGGATTTTTGGGTTTAAGTACCCAGAATAAACTTATAATATTTGGTTCGTTTTTAAGCTCTATACTGATTATTTGTACGGCATGGCTTATTATAGACAATACTCAAAAGACTATCACTAATAGTTATCATAATTTTGGGTTAATGCTAGCTAAAACTATTTCTGTAGAAGCATCTGATATGATAATCGATGTTTCTTCTAAAAAAAAGGACAATAAATTAAAAAGACTATCTAATGCTATTGTTAAAAGAAATGATGACATTGCTTATGTTATTTTTAGGGATGAATCGGGCAATATAATATATTCCAGTAAAAATAGGAACAATTTATTCAGGCTAGAAAATAAACAAAATATTATCGAAATAAGTCACCCTATGATTTCGGAATATTCTGGAATGAAAAGGGTTACCGGCTCAATTGTTTTAGGTCTTACTGGCAATACAATGAGAATTGTAGGGAAAGCCACAAGAAATTTAATGATAGTTATATTTACTGTTGCATGGCTATTGTCCATTGCAGCAGTATTTATTAATACATTTTTAATAACCAGACAGCTTAAGTTATTGCTAGATGGGGTAAAAAGAGTTTCTACCGGAGAATTTGGCTATAAAATAACATCAAAAGAATTGTGGGGAGAAGTAAAACAACTGTTTAACTCTTTTAACAATATGTCAACAAAATTAAGGCAGTACGAAGAAAAAAATATTGATAAGTTAACCTATGAGCGAAATAAGCTTGAAGCAGTCTTGATGAGTATAGCTAACGGAGTTATTGTTTGTGATAACTATGACAAAGTTATTCTTGTTAATACGTCTGCGCTTGGCATGCTGGAAATTAAAGCTAATGAGCTTGTGAATTCTAATATATTAAATTTCTGTGATTCTAACGGTAAGCTATGTTTTCAAGGAGATATCGCCAGATTTAAAGATACACCACTTGAAGAGATAGAATGTAAGCCTCTTGAATGTGAATTAATAATAAATACAAAAGTTTTAAAAGTATTTATTTCACCTATATTTGACTATCATCAGGATTATTTGGGGTATATATTAATATTACACGATATAACCAAAGAAGCAGAGATTGACAAGATGAAAAATACATTTATTTCTAATGTAAGTCATGAGCTTAGAACGCCTGTTACCGTGCTAAGAAGCTATATTGATACATTGTACAATTGTGAAGATGAATTGGATCAACATACCAAGGCAGAATTTATAGAAGTAATGAACGAAGAGTCCGATAGGCTAAACAGACTTGTTAATGACATACTTGATTTTTCCAGATTAGAATCGGCTAATGTTGAGTTAGAAAAAACATCTTGCAGTATAGGGCCAATTATAGATTTAACAGTTAAGTCCATGAATGTTCTTGCTCAAGAAAAAAATCTTTCTTTTTCTGTTCTTATAGAGCCTGACTTGCCTAAAATTACAATTAATGCGGAAAGCATTGAACGCGCTATTAAAAATCTGCTATCCAATGCCATTAAATATTCTTATAAAGGGGGAAGAGTAAAAATAACCGCTGAGTTAGACAGAACCGGAAATTATTTACAAGTATCAGTAGAAGATAATGGAATGGGAATTTCTGAAGATCATTTGGACAAGATATTTAACAGATTTTATAGGGTTGAAAATAAAACTCATACTATTAAAGGAACAGGGCTAGGCTTGCATATCGTTAAAGTTACTGTTGAAAAACATCATGACGGTGAGGTATTTGTTGAAAGTAATATTGATGAGGGTAGTGTTTTTGGATTTAGGCTTCCTTTAGTTGAGCAAAAAGAAGGTGTGATTTAATTTTTTTTACAATTTTTTATTATAAAGCTCTTTAAGTCTTCTAATATCATTGGAAGATAATTCTTTATTTGTTATTCCCCTGTGGAACATTATATCATCCGGATGATTACTATGGTTCAAACCTAGAGAATGTCCGATTTCATGCAAAGCTGTTCTTCTTACACGTTCTATTCTCGTTGGGTCTGTTGCCATTTTATCAATCTCCGGATAAATAACTATAGTTATTTCTGCCTTTTCTATAGTGCCTTTTATTACTTTTAAATTATTATGGCCGGACTCATAAATACGGCCGTGTACGTTGCTTGATGCCCAGCTTATTAATATATCCGCATTATTTTTATTATAAATTCTTTTAAAGTCAATAATATTATTACCGGATTTTGTCCAAGGAAGAAAGCTTTGTTCAATTGCTTTTACAAATTTAGACAAAAATTTTTCATGTTGACAATCTAAATCTATATAAAATTTTAAAGGAAATCTTTCAGCAATCCATTTAGGGCATTCATGCTGTTTATTTTTTTCATTCTCTTCCCACTGACTTAACTTGTTAACGTCGTTAACACCCTTGGTTTCATCTGTGTTAGATTGAGATATGCTACCTGAATATTTAGTATAAATTTTTATATTTTTAAACTTATTGATCTTCATTGATAAAAAATCCTATAAAGAGACTTTTTTATTTTATTAATATATTTTATTATTATAATAATATTAACAAATTTTTCTATCCCGTACAGGACGTAACTGACTTAAAAATATTTTTCAGATTAAAGGTATACTGACTCAAAAATACTTTTCAGATTATTCAATCAGGTAAAAGCTAATAAAATAAGCTAAACTCTGAAAAGAGAAATCTGAAATTTAATTTGGA
>JANQHM010000307.1 GCA_028282645.1 Candidatus Gastranaerophilales bacterium | reverse complement strand
AAAATAAAAAATATTTCTCAGGCAAGATTTATAAACTGTTGTAACATAGATTATGCTTTAAACTCCAAAGGTATTGCTTAGAATTAATTTGCCCTGGGTCTGGTCTTGAATGTAAAGAAAAAGTTTGCTTAGTATGTCACACTGTTTAGTATGAAATATATTGAACAGTTAGAAAGAGAAAATAGAGAGCTAAAAGAGCAGGTGAAAGAATTACTGGCAGAGGTAAAATACCTGCGTAAAAAGCTGGAAAAATACGAAGATCCGGAAAAAGACTCATCAAATAGCTCAAAGCCGCCGTCTTCTGATAAAGAAAAAAAGTACCCCTTTGAACCATTGAATTATGCAGATTTATTGTCTAATTTTAAAATAAAAATAGAATAAATGGCGGACCTATGCTTAAAAAATATATGCTATTTAAATAAAAAAGTGTTATAATTGAATACTGAATAATATTTAAAGAATAAAGGGGATTATTTATATGATTATTTAAATAGATTACTCTTTTTCAAGTAAGAGATAAAATATTATTATAACTAAGTCTTAAGTATAAAAATTTATATTTTATATTGCCAAAAACCACAAGAAAAGGTAATATAAAATATAAACGAAGTAGATATAAAAATAATAAAATTTTATATTTATTTATCAAAAGTTAATTGTTTAGGAAAACTTTTATTTTATAACGTAAACCGTACAGGGTTTATTTAGGTATAGCAGGAGAGTAATTAATATGACTAAAGTTCTTGTTATTGATGATTCCCCTTTTATTTTTAAAGCAATAAAAAAAGCTTTAACGCCTAAAGGATTTGAAGTTGTTGATAATGCGTCAAATGGGCAAATTGGCCTGGAGATGGTTCAAAAATATTCGCCGGATATTATTACATTAGATGTTACGATGCCGGTTATGGATGGTATAGAAACAGCAAGAGAATTACTAAAACTGGGTTATTCATCCAAGATTATTATGCTTAGTGCAATGGGTGATGAAGCTTTGATAGAAGAAGCAAAAAGCTTAGGCATTCAGCATTTTCTTTCCAAACCGTTTAAGGCTGAGCAAATGCTTGAAAAAGTTCAACTTATTTTGGAAGGTAAAGGTTCTGCAGTTTAATTGAAATTAGAGTGTAAATATGCAACAAGAAGCGATTATAAATTTATTTAAAAGTTCTTTTTTAGAAATCTCCGAAGAATTGGTAGAAGCTGAATTTCAAGAATCCCATAACTTGGATGATAAAACCAGAATCGCAATTATTATTGGTATTACCGGCAAAAAAAAGGGCAGAATTATTTTGGAAACAGATATGCTTACTGCTCAAAAGTTTACGGAAGCCATGAATTGTGGTGATCCGCTTGATGATCCCAAAGAGCTTTATTTGTATATGGCAGAATTTGCTAATATGTTTTGTGGCAGAGCTACTACTTATATAAATGACCTGTTCCAGGGTCGTGAAGCTTGGTTAGCACCTCCTGCTATTTATTCCGGAAAAAATTTAAAGATGGATACCCCATCTTTAAACTCGGAAGTTATGTATTTTAAACACGAAATAGGTATTTTTACAATTGATGTAGGTTTTGAAAAAGAGAAAAAAGAATAAAAAATTCTATATTTACTTAAAATTGGTAAATTTTTAAGAAATGGAGAAGGAACGTGTCCAGTTTGGATTTTACAGTGGAAGAATTGCTAGCTAATGATTATGATTCGGTAGATGAAGAATTTTTAGAAGATTTTTTTGTTGAAGCAAAAGAGCATATTGAAAATATTGAAATGAAATTGCTGGAATTAGAAAAGAATTCATCTGATCCGGAAATTATTAATTCAATATTTCGCTCGTATCATACTATAAAAGGCTTGGCTGGATTTGTTAGCCAACTTTTAATTCAAAAAATTGCACATACCACAGAAACATTAATGGATTTATGCAGAAATAACGAAATAAATGCAACAAAAAAAATTATTGACATAATTTTACTCTCTACTGATTTAATTAATAAAATTTGTCAAGAACAGTCTTTAAATAAAAATGAAAATTTTATAAAAACTACATGTAATCATTTGAAATATATACAGAATGTAATAGAAAATAAAGAGACTAAGGATAGTACCAGCACTGAAATTCCTTTAGAAGACGAATCATCAGGACATTTACAGTCTCCCAAAATAGGAGAAATTTTAGAACATCGCGATATTTTAGATAAAGAAGATATTCAAGGCATATTAAAAAAACAAAATGAAAATACTGAAATGTTATTTGGGGAAATAGCCGTTAAAGAGCAGAAAGCATCCCCTAAAGATGTTGTAGAAGCAGTTAGGACACAGACAAAAGTAAATACAAATGAGTACATGAGAGTTCCTCTTAGTAAAATTGAACATTTAACAAATATGATAGGAGAATTAATGATTACCCACTCTGTTATAGAGCAGTCTACCCTTAACAGTTACGGGGCTAACAATAATTCAATTTCATCAAACTTCTTAAAAGTTTCAAGAATAACAAAAGATATACAAAACCTTGCAATGAATTTAAAGATGGTTTCTTTAAAATCTACTTTTCAAAAAATTTCCAGAATCGCAAGGGATACAATCTCTGAGTTAGATAAAAATATTATGTTTATAATTCAAGGAGAAAATACAGAAATTGATAGAAGTGTAGCTGAAAAGATTTTGGAACCCCTTGTTCATCTTGTAAAAAATGCTATTTCTCATGGCATAGAGTCTTCAGCAGAAGAGCGAGTTGCAAATAGCAAAGCTTTGCAAGGATTAGTGACAGTTAGTGCATACAGCAAAAGAGGATTTGTTTATATAGAAGTTGCTGATGATGGAAAAGGTTTAAGTACAGAAAGAATTTATCAAAAAGCTCTTGAAAAAAATTTAATAGACTCTAACAGAAATTATTCTGATAAAGAAATACAAGAGTTTATCTTACTTCCCGGATTTTCTACAGCAGAAAAAGTAGATAGCATATCCGGTAGAGGTGTTGGTATGGATGTTGTTAAGACTGAAGTTCAAAAAATTGGTGGAAAATTAGATATAAACAGTCAAATAAATAAAGGAACCACTTTTATTCTTAAATTACCTATTAATAATGCCGTAATGAACGGCACAATAGTTAATTTGGCTAAATCAAACTATATAATTCCAACAATAAACGTAAAACAAATTATTCAACCGAAAAATAAACAATGGATTTATATGCAAAATAAGCAATCCATGATTAAGGTTAGAGAAGATGTAATTCCGGTAATCAATATCTGGCGTATTTTTAACCAAAAAAAATCAAAAGATTACAAGCCGGCATTGATAATTATACTGGAGATGGAACACGCGCTAAAAGCTTTGCCTATTGATAGCATTACCGGACGACAAGAAATTGTTCTTAAGCCTTTGGGTGAAGAATTTAAAAACTTAAATTTCTTTTCAGGATCTTCAATATTGGCAGATGGTGCTGTTTCATTAATATTTGATATTGAGAATTTATTTAAGTTAGATGAAGGAGCATTGTAAATGGAAGAATTACAAGTTAAAAGTCAGGAAGGTAAATACTTAACCTTTTATTTAGGAAACGAAGATTATGGCATACCAATTTTAAAAGTAAAAGAAATCATTGGAATGATGAACATTACGTATGTGCCTAGAACACCTGAATTTATTAAAGGAGTTATTAATCTGAGAGGAAAAATCATTCCGATTATGGATTTAAGATTAAAATTTGGAATGAAAGAAAAAGAGTATAATGAAAGAACTTGTATAGTTGTTGCAGAAGTAATTATTAACGGATCTCAAAGACATTTAGGTATTGTAGTTGATACAGTATCAGAGGTTATTAATATTATTGGTAAAGATATTGAGCCACCTCCGCAATTCGGAGCAAAAATTGATGAAAATTTTTTGACCGGTATGGGAAAAGTTAAAGACAGAGTTGTAATGTTGTTAGATATTGAACAAATAATTAATAGTGAAGAATTTGTTGCTTTATTTAATAATATGCGAGAAGAAGAAACAGCTACAGTTTAATAAATTTAAATTGTATTTAACAGAGTCTGATATGACTATGATTAGGCTCTGTTAAATATTAATAAATTTTAAATTCGCCTTGAAAGGAGCTATGCATGTTTAATTTTAACAATATGAAACTGAGTTTAAAAATAGCGTCGGGGATTGGCCTGGTTGCAACATTATTTATAATTTTGGGTGTATATACAATTATAAACTTATCAAAGATTAATAATGACGTTACAGATCTGTCAGCTAAGTATGTTCCTCTTGTTGAAAGTATGGCCTCTATTGAAAAGGTATATCTGAAAGCAAACTTATATTCCAAAGCTTATGTAACAAGAGCAGATGAAAAGTCTTATAAAAATGCTGAAAAATATATAAATAAAACTAATGAAGAAATACATAAGCTTGAAAAGCAAGTTGATAAATTTCAAAATATGAAATCTATGATTGAAAGACTGGAAGAATTTGATGAATTTTTGCAGGAAGGTAAATCTTTATTAAAAAAAATGAAAGAAAAGAATATTGAACTGGATAAATTAATGGCAGAGGCTAATGAGTATGGCAAAGCTTTGAGTTATGACTTGACTGTTTACTCTACAATTCAAAGCCAGAAAATAAAAAAAGACATCAAATCTAATAAACCATTGAACATAGTTAGCAATAGAATTATCAAAATGCTTTTTGCAGATAATTCTATCGATATAATTAAGACTTATAGGATAAATGCATTAAAGGCAATCATTAAAAATGATAATCTTTATATGAAAGATAATCTGGTAAATCTGGATAAAATTTATTCAGAAGTTGATAAAATTTTGACAATGACAACCAAGGATGTAGATAGAAATAAATTAAATAATATTAAAAAAAATCTAAAAAATTATCAAGAAACAGTTTTAAAAATTGTTAAAACCCGCTTAAAATTAGATGAACTGGAACAAAACAGAGAAAAAGTCTCAAATAACGCTTTAGCATTTACAGAATTATTATCAATAGATGGATTTAACAGTATAAAAACTAACTCCACTAATGCAGGTCAGGTGCAAAAAACAGTTAAAGACTTTATTTTTGCAGGTTTAGTTACTTGTGTGCTGTTAGCAATCTTTGGCTGCTGGGTAATTATTAGCAGTATAACCAAGCCTATTAGCAAAATAGTGGAAAAGCTTAATAATACATCTAATGCTGTAACTGAAGTCTCTGGTCAAATATCTTCATCAAGTCAACAGTTAGCATCAGGTAGTGCAGAACAAGCTTCTTCTATAGAAGAGACATCTTCAACACTGGAAGAATCCTCATCAATGGTAAAACAAAATACCGAAAACACTAATCAGGCAGCAGGTTTAGCAAAACAAACCAAATATGCGGCAGATAAAGGCTATTCTGAAATGACTGAAATGATGGACTCTATGCAGGAAATTAAAAAATCCAGTGATGAGATAGGCAAAATAATTAAAGTAATTGATGAAATAGCATTTCAAACAAATATATTATCGCTAAACGCAGCTGTAGAAGCAGCAAGAGCAGGCGAAGCAGGAAAAGGCTTTGCTGTTGTAGCCGAAGAAGTAAGAAGCCTGGCTCAAAGAAGTGCGCAAGCAGCAAAAGATACAGCAGGAATAATAGAAAATAATATAAATTTATCAGAACAAGGCGTATATGTTGCTCAAAGGGTAAATAGCTCATTAAGTGAAATAAATGATCAAGCGCAAAAAGTTAGTGAATTATTAGATGAAGTATCAACAGCCAGCCAGGAACAAGCCCAAGGTATATCTCAAATAAATAATGCAATATCACAAATGGAGCAAATAGTACAAAATAATGCAACCACCGCAGAGCAAGGAGCAAATGCAGCAGATAGCATGTCCGTTCAGGCTGTTAATATGAAGAATATAATTAATGAATTGATAGTTATGATCAATGGTGCTAATAAAAGTACTATAGCAGATCAGTATTCAAACGTGAGTGTACAAGAAAAAAAATCGGTCCCAAATCGTATAAAAAAAACTGCACAAATAACTATAGATAAAACACCTAATAAGCCTGTTTCTAAAGTTAAAAAAAACTTACGCTCAAATAATACAAAAGTTGTTTCACCGGAAGATGTTATTCCTTTAGAAGATGATACTGAGGGTTTTTAAAAAAAATTTAAATTATTTATAAGAAATTAGAGTTAATTATGAGATAAATAAAAAGAAGGAAAGGTATTAAAGTATGGAATTGCAAGTTCAAGTTCAAGTAGGAAAACATTTAACATTTTTTCTCGGTAAAGAAGATTACGGTATTCCAATTTTAAAAGTAAAAGAAATAATAGGGATGATGGAAATTACCTATGTTCCCAGAACACCTGAATTTATTAAAGGTGTAATAAACTTAAGAGGAAAAATCGTTCCTATTATGGATTTAAGATTAAAATTTGGGATGAGTGAAAAAGAATATAACGAGAGAACTTGTATTATTGTAGTTGAAATTTTTATAAATGGTGTCGAAAGACAATTAGGCATAGTAGTGGATTCAGTATCTGAAGTTTTAAATATAAACGAAAAAGATATTGAGCCTGCCCCTAAGTTTGGAGCTAATGTAGCTGATAACTTCTTAACAGGTATGGGAAAAGTTAAGGACAGAGTAGTTATGTTGCTTGATATAGAACGAGTGGTTAATAGTGATGAAATGGTTAATTTATTTGAAACTCAAAACAATGAAGTTACTGTTAATGAATAATACTTTTATTTGAATCAGAAAAGAAGAAGGGGCGCCTAAACGCTCCTTTTCTTTAAAACTAAGAGCCTGTCTGGTAAAAAAAATAAAAGCTAGTTATATCAATTAGAATAGGTAATCAGAATAAAACTATGATATTTAATTATGAGATATCTGAAGAATTATTTGAAAAGTATAGGCAATTAATTTTTGATATGCTTGGTATTCATATGAATAATACAAAAAAAGAAATGGTAAGCACTAAAATTAATAAAATTATTAGAAGGCATAATATCGAAAGTGCTGAAAAGTTATATGAACTGTTATTATCTTCCAAGTCAGACCGAAATGTATTAGAAAATTTTGTGGATGAAATAACTATTCATAAAACTAATTTTTTTAGAGAAGATAATCATTTTGAATTTATAAAACAAAATATTAATTTTATTTTGGATAATATAAAAAGAATAAGGCAAAATAAAGAAATACGAGTTTGGAGCTCGGCATGTTCTACGGGAGAAGAGCCTTATACAATAGCTATGGTTTTAAAAGAGTGTCTGCCTATTGATATTAATATTAAAATTTTGGCAACAGATGTAAGTTCAGGGGTTATTTCCACGGCCCAAAAGGGTCAATATTCGATTGACACTTCCGACGATATCAAGCCTTTTTATTTGCAACGTTATTTTAAAAACAATGGTGAATATTATGAAATAAAACCCGATATAAAAAAATTAATTACCTTTAGAACTTTTAACTTAATGAATGACTTTCCGTTTAAAAATAAGTTTGACATTATATTTAGTAGAAATGTAATGATTTATTTTAATATAGAAACTCAAGGAGAATTAATTCATAAATATTATAATTCTTTAATTGAGAATGGAATTTTGTTTATAGGACACTCCGAAAGTTTAACCCAAAGGCAATATAAATTAAAGTATTTACAACCTACGGTTTATATGAAGTGATGTTTTATGTTTAAAAGTAGAGAAAAACACAGAGAAAAAGTTGAAGAGATTACTAAAAAACAGTATTTTTTACAACCCGGTTATATATTTGTAAGTCAAGAGCCATATTTAATTCAGACAGTATTAGGCTCTTGTGTGGCGGTATGTTTGTGGGATTCAAAACTTAAAATTGGTGGTATGAACCATTATATTCACTCTTCACCTTTTGACAAGAATGAAAAAACTTGTCAATACGGATGTTATGCTACGCCTCATTTGTTAAAATTATTATTGGACATGGGTTCTAAAACAGATGATTTAAGAGCTCACATAATAGGTGGCGCACAAAATCCGCAGATGCAAAGTTATTTAATCGGTGATGGAAATATAAAAGTTGCAACAACAATTTTAAAAGAAAAATTTATAGATATACTTAGCTCTGACACTGGCGGGCAAATAGGGCGAAAAGTAATGTTTGACAATTATACAGGTGATGTAATGGTTTATAAAGTTCAAAATATAAGAAAGAGTGACTGGTATGAGGACAATTAGTGTATTGATAATCGATGATTCCGCATTGGTAAGAAAAATCTTAACGCAGGAATTATCAAAAGATTCGCAAATTGAAGTTATAGGATCTGCGCCTGATCCGTATATCGGGAGAGACAAGATTGTTACGTTAAAGCCGGATGTGGTATTATTGGATATTGAAATGCCCAGGATGGATGGTTTAACATTCCTTGAAAAGTTAATGAAATATTATCCAATGCCGGTGATTATTATTAGCTCTTTGGCTAAAAATAATTGTGACCTTGCTATTAAGTGCTTGGAGTTAGGGGCAGCTGATGTAGTTCCAAAGCCAGGCGGCTCTTACTCTGTAGGAGATATGTCCGAGCAGCTTATAGACAGAATTAAAGGCATTAAAAGCATTAATACCAATAAATTATTCAACAAGTCTAATGAAGTAAAAGCATATAATCAGGCATTATTAAAAAATACTTATCTAAATTCTAACAATCAAATTATAGCAATAGGTGCTTCAACAGGAGGGACTGAAGCAATAAAACATGTATTAACTAATTTACCGCCTACAATGCCTCCTATTGTTATAGTTCAACATATGCCACAATATTTTACCAAATCTTTTGCAGATAGTGTGAATAATCTTTCTCAACTGTACGTAAAAGAAGCAGAAAATAACGAATCTGTTACTCCCGGTAAAGTTTTAATAGCTCCAGGTAACAAACACATGGCATTAAGAAAACGAGGCAGCAACTATTATGTAGAAATTTTTGACGGCCCTTTAGTTTTTCACCAGCGACCTGCAGTAGAAATTTTATTTGATTCTGTTGCAGAATGTGCATGCCCCAATGCAATGGGTATTATTTTAACCGGTATGGGTAAAGACGGTGCCAAAGGCTTGCTTAATATGAAAAAAGCTGGTGCTTTTACCATTGCTCAAGATGAGGCAAGCTGCGTTGTATTTGGTATGCCTAAAGAAGCTGTCCAAGTAGGTGCAGCTCAAAAGATATTAAGTTTAGATAGCATTCCCGGTGCAATGGTAAATTACCTTAAAAGCAATTTGAATAATAAAGAGAAAGCATTGTAGGAAAAACTTTTTTTATAATTTATTAAAGGTCAGGCTAATTGTCAACTATGATAACGAGTTTGATCTTTTTATTTGTTTTTATATATAATTATCCAGCAATTGATAAAGTTGGGTAATTTATTTTTATTTTTGGATAAATGAATTTATAAATAAAATTTGTTTTCAAAATTAGGGGAATGAGAGGTAAAAAATAAATATTATGGGAGTCATAGCGTCAGAAATATCAACAAGGATTGATAGAGATCAAAGGCAGAATAATTATTTCGCATCACAAAGTTTTAATTTAAACTTATTTAAACCCCTCCAATGGACTATAAAAAGAAGTTTTGATGTTTGCTCAAGTTTAATGTTTATTTCTATGTTTTGGCATGTATTTTTAATTATTGCACTGGCTATAAAGCTTGAATCCAAAGGTCCTGTTTTTTTTAAACAGGAAAGAGTAGGGCTCTGCGGCAAAAAGTTTTATATGTATAAATTTAGAAGCATGGTGCAAGATGCAGAAGCACAACTACATAAAATAAAGGATTTAAATCAAACAAATGACAAAATGTTTAAAATGACTGATGATCCCAGAATGACAAAGGTGGGAAAATTTTTAAGAAAATTTAGCATAGATGAATTCGCACAATTGATAAATGTAATAAAAGGAGAAATGAGCCTGGTAGGCCCAAGGCCACCACTACAAAGAGAAATAGATACTTATGAAAAATGGCATTATATAAAATTTGCAACACTACCTGGCCTCACCGGCATGTGGCAAACCAGTGGCAGGTCTGATATTACAAATTTTGATGAGGTTATAGCTTTAGATTATTCATATATAACCAACTGGAGTTTTTGGCTAGATATTAAACTTATCTTAAAAACTATACCGGTAGTTTTAGCCGGAAAAGGTGCAGCTTAATTTCGGTAACAGTCATCACATTAAAATTTGATATGTCACTACTGGCAAAGATTTAGGAGATGAATTATGAAATTTAAAAAAAATTTTTTATTAGGTATTTTTTTAGGATTATTCTGTTTTAACTCAAATGTTTATGCAGAAACTCCGGCAAGACAAACAAATTTAAAACAAGCAGTTAATAACATTCCTTTTGATGTTGCAAATTTAAAAAATGTTATAGAAACAGTGACAAAAACCTATGAATCAAAACAATTTTTAGCTTTGAATGATACATATCAAAAAAAATTAGATATAAAAAAAGATATATTTAAATTAAGGGTAAAAACTCTGGACTCAAAATATCTGCTAGCACCGGGAGATATCATAGATATTTTGGTGTACGAAGATCCTCAATTTTCAAAAACTGATGTGTTGATTAGGCCTGATGGTTACGCAACAATCGTACCTTTTGGAGAAATTTATGCTGCAGGGCTTAGTATAGAAGAATTAACAGAGCATCTTAAAGCCAAATTTAAAAAATATATTTTAGAACCTCAAATTTCTATAAATATAGATACTATAAAGATACCTAAAGTTTATGTCTATGGTGCAGTACAAAAAGCGGGATTGTATCAACAAGAAAATACAATAAGCAAAACCAAAGCAGAAGGACAACGTATTACACTAAGTCCTGATTTAACCATAGCAAGTGTTATAAAAGATGCGGGAGGCATAAAATACAATGCTGATTTGAAAAATGTACAGGTAATAAATGAATCAACAGGTAAAAATATAAGTATAAATTTATTTAAATTTTTAAAGGAAGGAGATACAAAACAAGACATCTATCTAAGCACGGGAGACTCTCTTTATATACCTTATTTAAAAGGTGATGTACCTATTTCTGATGATTATTTTCGTTTAATAGCAAGCTCCTCTCTTGCACCGAAGTATTTCCCGGTTAGAGTGACAGGCTCAGTAAAGAGACCGGGTCTTCATGAATTAAAATCAGAAAGCCCGAGGCTAAGTTCTGCAATCGCAGCATCTGCCGGTTACACCATTGATGCAAATAAAAAGATAGTAACCATCTATAGAAAAATGCCCACCGGCAATATATCTAAAATGTTTGTAAATCCTGCAAAAACAGATTTAGTATTGAGGCCTGATGACCTGATAGAAGTAAAAGATAAAAAAATATCAGTAGCTGATAGAGGATTTTGGCTCCTTGCTTTAGTCATGTCGCCATTTACACGATTTGCCAACACTATGCAAAAAAGCAAGAATTTAGAGGAGATTCACCATGAATAATTTTATTGTAAAAAAAATATTTGATAATATTGTTAAAAATATAAGAATGATTGTTATACTTGGTGCTATCGGTATGGTGATCGGCACATTGTACGCAACACTAATTTATAAACCTTTATATATATCTACAGTAAAAATTTTAGTAGGAGATGAGCATCAAGTTCCATACGTAATCGATTTAAATACACAAAATCCGTTAATGCGTTCATCTATAGGAAATAATCTTATATATACTCAAATGCAAGTTTTAAAATCTGCTGAATTATCAAAAAAAGTTTGGAAAAACATTAAGCAGAAATATAAATTTGAAACCAATGACACAAAAGGCGAAAAATTTATTCAAGAGTCTGTAACTATTGTTAACCCAACAAAAACAAATATAATAGAGATAACAGCAAAATGGACAAAACCTGAAGTAGCACAAGATGTAGCAAGCGAATACGCAAAAGTATACAAAAAATTAAATGAAAATAGACTAAAAAGACAGGTATTAAATAATAAAATAGCTATTAGTATTCAGTTAGACAATGCTCAAGATAATTTGTTAAAAATAAGACAAAGTATAAAAAAGTTTAGAGAATCAAGTCTATCAGTAGATTTGAAAGCAGAAGCTGAAACTATGGTAACCCAATTAAGAGATTTGGAAAATAAATACTTTGAAATTATTTCAGTTGCAGGTGGAGAAGCAAGCAGAATAAATTCAATAACTAAAAGACTTGGCCTAAGCTCTGATAATGCAATAAACTCTATTGCATTGGGGCATAATGCAAACATAATAGCTCTGCAAAGCAAACTTGAACGAGTAGAAGAAGAACTTGCAGATTTGTTATCGAAGTATACAGAACTTCATCCGTCAGTAGTTAGCCTAAGAGCAAGAGCAGATAAGATCAAATTACAGATTAACAGACAAGTTAAACAAACTATAGGGATAGGCAATTCTCAACCCAATATATATATATCTGACCCTATAAGAACTAATATGATACAATCTTTAGCTCTTAGTGAATCTTCTTATAAAAGCTTAAAAGCACAAAGCGAATCTTTAAAAAAAACTATTAAATCTTTAAAAAATAAACAAAAGAGAATGCCTGGTAAACAGCTTATACTTGCTAATCTTATGCAGGAAAAAAATAACTGGATAAATATAGTTGATAAGCTAAAAAACAAATTTATTGAAGCTAAAATAAGAGAATCTAAGATTATTAGCAATATCAGCGTTATAGAATATCCGCAAAAAGCAGAACATCCTGTTTTTCCTTCCAGATTTCAGTTAATTTTGATATTTGTATTATTAGGCTTAATGATAGGTTTAGTAAGCTCTGTAATAGAGTATTTAATAAAAAATATCTATGAATCACCTGAAGAATTGGAACATGACTTAAAAATTGCTCACCTTGGCTCAATTCCCTGGATTAGTCCGGAAAGATACAGTGAAGATAATGGCTTAATAATTTCGGATGATTTTGTATCCGTGCATTCGCTTTCTTATCAAAAGATTGTATCAGCTCTTAATTTAAAATCTTTTGATAATGACAGAAAAATTGTATCATTCACTTCAACAGAGCCGTCCAAACTAAGATCAGGTATTCTTGTAAATATTGCATACAGCCTGCGTAAAACAGGACAATCAGTTATTCTTATAGATGCAGACTTTAGAACTCCAACTATTCATAAAGAATTCGGATTTATGAATAGTAAATTTAGCTTGTCAGCTCTGATTAATAAAATTGTTGAATCAAAAAGAACTAATGCTAATTTTGATTGGAGAGATTTAGAATACTATATTAAACGTACAGATGAAGTTTATGATATAAGTATTCTTTCTAATTACGACAATATAATGAATCCTAACGAATATATACATTCAAGAGAATTCAAACTCCTTATCAATAAGTTATCAGAAATGTATGATTGGGTGTTATTAGATTTACCGCCAGTATCCGCTGTTATGGATGCTGTAGCAACCGGGGCAAATTCTAATGGAATAGTCTTAATTTCCGGTATAAATACAACCAAAAATACATTAAGAAAAACAGTTAAGCAATTTAATACTTATAAAGTGCCTATTTTAGGTGTTATAACAAGAGAACCCGATTTTAAAGAAGTTAAGATCTCCAATGAGTACTTAAAACAGATAATTTCAAATGTTATGCCCTCCAGTTCCAATATAGTAAAGCAATAATTCTTTAACAAAAGCGAGAAAGGTATAGAGATGAAAGACATTATATATAAATAAATGAATATTAATAATAAAAACATAGCTGATAAGACCAAGCAGGAAATAAAGTGGTCATTTGGGCTACAGATTTTTTACAAGATATTTTTCATTTTCAGCAGTATAATTTTAGCCAGGCTACTGATACCTGATGATTACGGGCTGGCAATGATGGCATTTACCATAGATATGCTAGTTTGGCTATTAATGGCAATGGGTGTAAATACAGCTGTAATTCATTTTCAAGATGAAGTTGAAAAAAGGCTAAATGCTGCGTTTTTACTTTTATTATTGTCAGCAATATTTTTTACAGGGCTGCAGTTTACCTGTGCACCTTGGCTGGCTGCGTTTTATAAAGCACCTCTTCTTGAAAATATTGTAAAAATATCTGCCATAGGATTATTTATTAATTCTTTTGGAATAATTCACAAAACAATACTTATAAAAAATATTGATTTTAAAAAAATAGAAACATTTGAAACCTTAATAAGCCTGTTAAAAATCAGTTTATCTTTATTTTTAGCGTTTTCCGGGTTCGGGGTATGGAGTTTTATCTATCCTAAAGTCATCGGTTCTGTAATAAACGTTATTTGTTTGCAACATTTAACCAAATGGCGACCATCTTTAAATATTTCATTCAAACATGTTATTGAGATGATTAATTATGGAAAATATGTTGTATTCAGCAATATGATTGATTATTTAATAAACAACAGCAGTTATATAATTATTGGCAGTTTAATCGGCTCTTTTGCTTTAGGGTTATATAGTTTTGCTTACGAAAAAAGCATGATGGTTTTTAGAAATATTACTTATCCTCTAATGACGGTGTTTTTGCCTACATATTCAAAGTTCCGAAATGATGAAAATTTATTGAAAAATGCATTTATTAAAACATTACAGCTAATATCCCTTTTTGTATTTCCTTATGTATTTCTACAGATTACTTTAGGGCAGGAATACATTATAGGTATATTTGGCAAAAAATGGGAATCTTCTGTTCTAATATTTCAAATAATCTTAATATATTCAATGTTCAGATCAATTTCTCAATGTGGAAATCCGATATTAAAAGTTATTGGTAAATCTAATATAGCCTTTAAGTGGAATCTGTTATATACCCCTGTTTTTGTGCTTAGCGCATATTTTACGGCTAAATATTTTGACATATACACAGTAACTTTAATTTGTATGCTTATAGGCTTAATGGGTTCATTATTCTTTATTATGATAGTTATACAAATTTTAAACTGGAACGTAAAAGAAGTATTTAAGTCTCTTGTACCTGTATTTTTTTCGTCTTTTTTCACGGGTATATATATTGCACTTTTCAAGCCTATAATGCTGCAATTTTGTACGGATAAGCTAACGGTTTTAATTACTTGTGCAATCTTAGGTTTAACTATTTACTTTATTAATATTTATTGCTTTTTTAGAGATTTTTATATCTTAATAACTAAAAATTTATGCAAAATAATAAAAAAGAAACCGTTTATTCAAACGTCATAAGAAAGCAGGTGTTTTTTATGCCGGACAATAATGAAGAGAAAGAATATATATTAATGTATAGAATCAGCTCTAAGGGTGGTTTTATTGACTTTAAAGATAAAGAACGTATTCTCGAGATATTAAACAACAAAAAAGGTGAAAGGATCGCAAATTCAGATAGTATAAAATCGCGTATATTTTCTTACAGGTACAGATATTTATCTGATTTAAGCCTAAAATTAGGTGATTTTAAAAACTTTGTAAAATATCTGAAAAAATCTGTAAAGTTTTATCCACTTGTAATTTTTGAACAATTTACAATAAAGAGCTTTGTTAAAGGGTTAAGGCACTGTTATAAAAAAAGCATAAAAAATTAGAAGCCATCTAAAGAAGAAGAGGAAAAAATATGTCATTTTTTATGATTGGAGCGAATAAAAAACTTAAAGAATGAATCAAAATTAAACTTGTAAAGTTAGATTTTTAAATTATGCAATGGTCTTAAAAAATGGGTATCAGATCACCGGGGGGGGTGAGGCAGCTTTATTTTTTTTTATATTTTTACCTTTTTTGCCCTTCAAGAAACTTTTTATTGAAGTGGACCCAATTAACTGAACAGAAAAGTTAGAAAGTTAAGACATAATCTTTGCTCTATTTGTTACATCAAATTTCCTTGCTTAAATTAACACA
>JANQHM010000302.1 GCA_028282645.1 Candidatus Gastranaerophilales bacterium | reverse complement strand
TGTGTTAATTTAAGCAAGGAAATTTGATGTAACAAATAGAGCAAAGATTATGTCTTAACTTTCTAACTTTTCTGTTCAGTTAATTGGGTCCACTTCAATTTCAAGTTTGAATATATCAGTTATTATTCTGCATAAGCAACATAACTTGGGGCTATTCCAGAAGCATAAATTGATATTATAAATTTAGCCATGATATAAATTGAAAAATTGAGAATATATATTATATTAAGCTGGAGATTTTTATGAATAAAAAAGAAACATTAAACAATTTGATAATTGGCAGTTTATTACACGATATTGGTAAAGTTATTCAAAGAGCTGATGATAAGTCTAAATCTAAATCTCATCAAGAATTTGGATATGATTATATAAAAGAAAAGCTTAATGGACTTTCAGATGAAATATTAGAGTGTATTAAATATCATCATGATTCTAATACAACAAAAGAAGACTTAAGAACTTTGCAAAAAGGAAAAAATCATATTGTACAAATAGTTAATAAAGCTGATAATATAGCGGCTGCCATTGATCGAAAAAATTATAAAGAAAAAGATAAAAATGATTGGGGCAATGATGCAATACTTGAGTCGGTATTTTATAATATAAATAATGAAGAGTTAAAAACTATAGCGAATATAGAAAATATTGAAGAATCTAAAATAAATAAATTCAAAAATACTTATAAAGGTTATTACCTAAGAGATTTTTCAAATGAAAGTTTGATTAATTACCCTGTAAGTTGTAAAAATAAAGCAAGTAAAAATGTTTATCAAGAAATCAAAAATAAATTTACTGATGACATACAGCAAATAGATTCAAATAATATTAATAGTTATCTAAAATTAACAGAAAAATATTTTACCTATGTCCTATCTTCAACAAATTTAAATCAATTGCCAGATATATCTCTTTATGATCATTCAAAGTTAACAGCAGCTATAGCAAGTTGTATATATTTGTATTTTAAAGAAAACAATATTACCGACTATACTCGTTATGGGGAAGAGGTAGAATATTTTTTACTTGTCAACGGAGACTTATCAGGTATACAAGAATTTATTTATAATATTGCATCTAAAAAAGCTTTAAAATCTTTAAGAGCTAGATCTTTTTATCTTGAAATATTAATAGAACATATTATTGATGAGATTTTGGAACAATTAGATTTATCCAGGGCAAATGTTTTATTTACGGGTGGTGGACATTTTTCCCTGTTACTTCCAAAGACAAAAGAAACAGCAGATTTAATAGATAAAGCTAAAGAATCTGTTAACCAGTGGCTACATAAGAACTTTAGTATTGGATTGTATTTAAATATAGCGTGCCAAGAAGCAAACTCCAAAGACTTAAAGCATAATTATTCTAAAACATATGGTTTAGTTAAAGAAAAAATATCAAAAGAAAAATTACAGAGATATTCTTATTCAAAAAAAATTTTAAAAGATGTTTTAACAAAATCTAATATTGAAGATCTAGAAAAAGAATCCGCGGAATGTAAAGCTTGTGGAAATTCAAATGTAAAATTAGAAAATGACGGAGAAGATATTAAATGTATTAATTGTATTAATTTTGCTAAATTAGGTGAAAAATTATTTGATTCTTTTGAGAATTTTTATATAAATACATCAATTGATAGTACAGAAAATAATATTGAACTACCTTCTATAATTGATGAAAAAGAAAAATATTTTTTAAGCTTCGATGAAAAAGATAATGCTAAAAGAACTTATAGCAAAAATATTATTAAAATAGACGAGGATTCAATAAATTTATGGCTGGCTGATTATTTTAAAGAGGATAAAAAAGAATTTAAAAAATTGGCAGAGCAAAGCATAGGAAGTAATAAGTTAGCAGTGCTAAGAGCTGATGTTGACAGTTTAGGAAATAGTTTTAGTAGTGGTTTTCCTGATAAATATAGAACTATCTCAAGGTATGCAGCATTATCAAGACAGTTAAGTCTCTTTTTTAAATTTTATATTAAAAGAGTTTGTGAAGGAAAGACACAAGGAGAGAAGAATAAATATGATGATAGCAGCGAGAATGACATAAAAAAATCTTGTATAACTTATCAGCAGAATGAAAAGAAAAATATGGTTATAGTATATTCAGGCGGTGATGATGTATTTGCAATTGGTGCTTGGAATGATATTTTAGATTTTGCTATTGATTTAAGAGAAACTTTTAAAAAATTTACCTGTGGTAATTTAACATTTTCTGCCGGAATTGGCTTTTTTAATCATAGTTTTCCAGTTTATCAAATGGCTAAATTAACCGGCAAACTAGAAGAGCTGGCAAAAGAAAATAAATTTATAAAAAATAATCAAGAATTTAAAAAAGATTCAATTTCGCTTTTTGGAGTAGATAGCTCAATTTATCAAGAAAAAGAAAATCAAGCTTATACTCATTCTTGGGATGAATTTATTGAGAAAGTTTACAAAAAAAAATAAAAGATTTCTTTGAACATTATTTTTATTTTGATGAAGAATTAAAAGATGAAAGAAAAGATAAAAGTAAACTAAAAGCTTCAACTGGTTTTCTTTATCGATTACTTAATCTTTTAAATAATTATAAGGAATCAGATAAAATTAATCTTGCAAGGATTGCATATACACTTGCAAGGTTAGAACCTTCTAATGAAAATAAAAAAGCTAAATATAATGAAATGAAATCAAAATTATTAAAGTGGCTTTTAGATGAACAACAAGCTAAAGAACATATAAAACAATTACTAACGGCTTTGAATATAATTATCTACACTTACAGAAAAGAAAAAGGAGAAGAATAACATTGCAAACTACTGATTATTTTGAAAAAGGTAAAGAACTGGGTAAGTTTTGCGTACAAACAGGTATTACTACCAGTCAATTAAGAAAATTTTTATCACTGGTAAATGTTTTGACAAATAAAGTTAAAAATAATGAAGAAAAATGGGATAAAATAGTCGAAGAACTAGATTATTTAAAGGTTAAATTGGCTTATCAAGCTGGTAGAGATAACGAAACTAAATTTGTTATAAATTCAAATGGATATAGAAAAGCCAAAAAAGACGAACAGTTTAATAAAAAATTGAAACCACTTGTTGAATTTTATAACAAAATTGAACCCGAAATAAACAAAGCTAAAAATAAAGAAAACTATGAAAATTTTGCAAAATTAATAGAAACAATTTTAGCATTTCACAAATATGAAGGAGGAAAAGACTAATGGGAATATTAAAAGATAAATTATATATTACAGCTGAGATAGAACTTGTTACTGGTATGCATATTGGTTCTTCATCAGATTTTGCGCCAATAGGGGCGGTTGATAGTGTTGTTGTAAGAGACCCGCTTACGAATTTACCAATAATACCGGGTAGTTCTTTAAAAGGTAAATTAAGAAGCTTATTAGCCAAAGAATTAAATGATAACGTAAAAAATCATAATAATGATAAAAGCGAAATAAAAAGATTATTTGGTTCTAGCTGCAATGAAATGTTTCAATCAAGGTTACAGTTTTTTGACTTGAAACTGCAAAACAAAAATGATTTTAATGGTAAAACCGACCTTGTAGCAGCAGAAATTAAATTTGAAAATGTTATAAATAGAACTAGCGGAAAAGCAGAACATCCAAGGCAAACGGAAAGGGTACCAGCAGGTGCTAAATTTAATCTTCAATTAATTTATAACTATGAAAATGATGAATTAAACTCTGATTTTGATAACATAGCAAAGGCTTTTAAACTTTTGCAGCTTGATTATATTGGAGGTAGCGGCTCTCGTGGTTATGGAAAGCTTAAAATTACAAATTTTAAAGTTGAAGCTAAGTTAAATAACACTAAAACAGATGATTTAAAAAATAAATTAGAGGCTGTCAAAAATGTATTATCTTTATAAATTAGAATTTATTACTCCTGTACATTTTGGAACAGAAGTTTTAGGAATAGGAGAAGAAAATGTTTCTCCGTTTTGTAAGGCTGATACTTTATTCAGTGCTATTTGTCATGAAATAATTAATTTATACGGAGAATCAGAAATAGATAAGTGGAAAAATCTTGCAGATAAAGGAGATTTTTTAATATCTGATTTATTTCCTTATGACTCGAACAATTATTATCTCCCTAAGCCTGTTCTACCAAGACTGTTATTGGATAAAGACAAAGAAGAAGATAACAATGAAAAACAATCAAATAATAATAAAAAAGAAGCTAAAAAATTAACACATATTCCATTATCCAAATGGAATGAATATATGAAATTTTTAAATGTTGAGGTAAAAGAATTTACATCTAAAAAAATGATTTTTTTTAAGCAACAGTTATCTGTAAAAGTAAATGTAGCAAGAAATAACGAGGATAATAATCCCTATCCTTTTTCTTGCTATTCCTTTGAAGAGAATACAGGTTTATATTTTATAGCTAAAATATCTGATGCAGAAAAAAAAAAAGAAGTTGACAAAATCCTTGATTCTTTAGGTTGGTCGGGTATTGGAGGAGAAAGAAGCTCTGGATACGGTAAATTTAAAGTTGTTAAAGATGAGGATAAAAATCAAAATCTGATAGAACAAGAAGTTATTTTGATGAAATTTTTAAATTCAAATAATAATGATTATAAAATGCTTTTATCGGTAACATCTCCTTGTGAGAATGAAATTAATTTAATCGACAAAAATGATTTTTATTCTCTTGTAGAAAGAAAAGGGTTTATTCTTTCATATTCTTATAAAGATACTCCACGCAAAAAGCTTCCTATAGTTATGCTTGGAGCTGGCTCGTGTATTAAAAACAAAAATATAGCGGGTCAGATTGTAGATGTTTCTACAATAAAAGATCAACCTGTTTATAGGTATGGAAAAGCTTTAACCATAGGAATAAAATATAATGGATAATAAAAATTTAAAATTATATAAGGCAAAGTTGACAACTCTTAGCCCTGTTTTTATCGGTGATGGAGAATCTCTGGGTAAAATTCAAACAGAAGATGAGTTTAGACAATTGCTTGAAACTCAAAAAGAATTAAAAGATAAATGGTTAAACTATTTTTTAACTGAGAAAAAACCTAGTTTTGCTGATTTTTTAAGGCATAATTGCAATTTAAATCCAAATAAAAAAAAGGGTGATTTTATAAAATCCGCAGGAAGGTATTATATACCCGGCAGCAGCATTAAAGGAGCAATTAGAACCGCTCTTTTATCACAGTTAATAAAAGAAGGTAAAAATAAAAAAGATGCTGAAGGCTTTTTAGTAAGCATTATGAAAGGCTTACGAATTTCAGATTCAGAATTTATTGATGCAAATAATTTTAATTTTGCATATGTTGAAGCTAAAAAAATAATTCATGATAAAAATGAAAAATGTTTTGACAATGTTCCTAAAGAATTTTTATCTGCCGGGGTAACAGTTAATTTTATTATTACAATCGATAAGCAGTTTTTTAAATATGATTTTAATTTTATTAAATCAGCTCTAGAAGATTTTTATGGCAAAGTTTTGGAAGAAAATACAAATGATTTAAATGGTAAATCTCAAAATAAAAATATACCAGAACTTTCTGATGAGGAAAAAAAGAAACAAATTAGAGAATTAGAAGATAAATTTCTTAAGGAACGTTACGGTAAAACAATGGGTATTCCATTATCTAAAATACAATTAATTCAAGCGGAAATCAGGAAGAAATATCCACATTTATATGAGGGGACAGACACTCAATTGATTATTGATAATAATATAAGTGTTTATACAAATATAAATAACCTAAAGCCCAATATAAATATAGGCGGACAAGCAGGATTTAACACAAAAGTTGTTTTAAGAGCTTTAGCAAATGATGACTACGAAAAATATTTAAAGTTTAAAAAAGACAAATTTGATAGTGGATTTACAAAAAGGCACAATCACACAAACATGCCTAAAGCTCCTAGGTATCTTAAATTTACTAACAAAACAACTATCGGCTGGTGCCACCTAGAAGCAAAGGAGCTGCAATGTTAACATCACTAGAAATAACCCTAATGCCACCCGCTGATAATAAATTTAGTTTTCATTTAGGTTCTTTATTACACGGATTTTTAATAGAAAACATAGATTCTGAATATGCTGGTTATTTACATAATAACCAGCTTAAACCTTTTAGCCAATTTTTGTATTTTGATAAAAAAAATAAAAAATATATCTGGAAAATAAATGTGCTAAATAAAGAAGCAAAAGAACAGCTTTTAATACCTTTAATTAGTAATATTAATGATTCTATAAAATTAAAAAACAAGAGTATGGAGATAAGTGTAGAAAACAAGACTTTATCTTCTTCTATAAGTTATAAAAAAATGAGTGAAGATTATTATTTAAATTTAGAATCTAAAAAAAGAAACCGTATAACGTTTTTAACACCTGTATCTTTTAAATCAGGCGGTGATTATACAATATTTTTCGAGGTTCATAACTTATATTCAAACTTATTAAAAAAATGGAATTCTTTTGCCACGGGCATAAGCCTTGAAGATGACGAAGTAAAAGACCATCTGATTAAATATACAAAAGTAATAGGATATAACCTAAAAAGTACCAAGTTTGGTATGGAAGGGGTTAGGATAAATTCATTTTTGGGAGAAGTTTGTTTAATTGTGAATGGACCAGACTCTCTTGTTAGAATAGCTAATTTATTGTTTAAGTTTGGAGAATACTCCGGTTTAGGAGTTAAGACAGCATTAGGAATGGGAGGTATGGTTAATGAATGAAAGAGTATTAATTTCTTTTTTGGGTGGGCATGATTTAAATTGTGATGAAAATTTTGAACAAAATCCTTGCCCTTTAATACAAATGATTAATAATGTAAAACCTAAACATTTATATTTATTTATAACTTATGAATACATGGAAAGATATAAAAATAGTTTTATTCAAAATAATATTAACAAAATAGCACCTGATTTAAAAATAAATGAAATATTTATAGATATAATTAACCCTACAGATACTAATGAAATTAATTCAAAAATATCTCCATATATAAAGGATATTAATAATTTTATTGTTTTAAATAAAAATCAAGGCTTTGTTAATCTAACTTCTGGAACGCCACAAATAATATCAGTTTTAACATTAAATATAATTATTGATAAATTGCAAAAAACACATGGGGCTTATGCTCCTAATCCTAAATTTGACAGTAAATATCGGGTAGAAAATCTAAACTTTTTTAAAAACTCTTTTGGCTATGAAACAATAAAAACATTAATAGAAAATTATGATTATTCCGGGATAATTTCATTAAGTCAAAAAGACAATTATATAAAATCAAAATTCCAAATGGATAAGGATATAAATGAAATTCTTGAATTTGCTCATAATAAATTTATTTCGGATTTTAAAAAAGCAAATGAAATTTTAGAAAATAATGCATTATTAAAAGAAAAATTTGAAATAGTTAAAATAGATGAGAATAACACTTTTAATTACTGTATTGAAAGATTCTTCACTATAAATCCATTGATTAAAACCAATCAGCTTGCTCAAGCCGTTATATGGATAGCTATTATTAGAGAAACATTAATTAATTATATTAATAATATATTATTACCTAATGGAATGGAAAGCATTGCAGGTAAAGAGGAAGACAGTTCTGTTTATTATTTAAATGAAGAAAAAATCAAAAATAATTATGATGATTTGTATGAATTTTTAATGAAGGAATGGGATAAAAATAAATGCAAGAATACACTTGACTTAAATAGAGAGTTGAATCAGGCAGTTGCTAAGCTAATATTTAAATATTCTTGTGAAAATTTTATTGAAGACAAAAATATTAGTAGAAAATTGCAATCTTCTATGTTTGGATTGGAAGAAGTTGTAAAAGTTAGAAACAATTTGGCGCATACAATTTGCCCTCCAAAATTTAATAAAAATTGGATAAACCATTTAAAAAACCTAATAAATAATATCTTAATTTTAAATAGATGCGAAATTAATTTAAATGAAAATCCTTACGATAGAATTAATAATCTACTGCAAGAAAAAATTAGTGAAATATTTGTAAATTAGAAAGCTTAGTAAACAATGACAGTATTATATTTAACTGAAGAAGGTTCTTACCTATGCAAAGAGGGCAATCGCTTAAAGATAAAAAAATCTAAGGATACCCTAAAAGAAATTGGTCTTGAAAAAATTGAAAATATTGTTTTAGTTGGCAACACTCATATAACTACACCTTTAACAGCAGAATTATTAGAAAGAGAAATACCTATTACGTGGTTATCTTCTACAGGTAAATTTTATGGGAGATTGGAGCCAACAACATATATTAATATAGAAAGACAACGAGAACAATTTAGAAAAGGTGATGATGAAATATTTTGCCATGAATTATCAAAATCGTTCATAACCGGCAAAATAAAAAATTCTCAGGTACTTTTAAGAAGATACAACAGAAATAAGAATTCTGAAAAAGTTGAAGAAATAATAAAGGAATTAAAGCAATACCATTTAAAGGTCTGCTCAGCCGAGAGTATAGAGCAAATGCTCGGTTTTGAAGGAAATGCCTCTAAAATTTACTTTAAAGCACTAGGCATAATGGTTAAAGATGAATTCCACTTTACAAAAAGAACTCGACAACCGCCCAAAGATCCTTTTAATTCTTTATTAAGCTTTGGTTATACCCTTTTAACTTATGAAATTTATACAGCATTAATAAATAAAGGATTACATCCATATGCAGGCTTTATGCATCAAATAAGAAAAGGTCATCCTGCTCTTGCATCGGATTTGATAGAAGAGTGGCGCCCTGTAATAATTGATTCTCTGGTAATGAGTTTAGTTCAGAAAGAAGAAATAACTCTTGATGACTTTTTCCCTCAATGCACAGAAACAGAGGGAGTGTATTTGAATAAAGAAGCCTCTAAGCTATTTATCAAAAAGTTTGAAGAAAAAATAAGGCAGCATAACAGCTATCTAACTTATGTAGATTATCCTTTAAGCTTTAGAGAATCACTTCAATTTCAGGCAGGCAGCCTTGCAAAATCGATAGAAGAAAATGATCCCTCTATATATAGACCTGTACTAATAAGATAAAAATGCAAAATGAAAGATAAAGATGAATGTAAAAACTACAAAGAATACTTGCCACCAGTAGGTAAGTGTTGGCTAATTGGTCGGCAAGATAATTCTTTTACTTCAGAAGAACTGGAGGTTCTTGATAAAGTGGGAAACAGAACTTATTTAATCCTGGTAATATATGATATAACATGCCAAAAAAGACGTGTAAAACTGGCAAAGAAACTACTTGGTTATGGAGAAAGAGTTCAAAATTCAGCTTTTGAATGCCATTTGACAATGAAACAATATCAACAAATGATAAACCAAATAGTAAAATTAATTGATGAAGAAGTAGACTTGTTAAGAGTTTATCGATTAACAGGTAATACAGAAATAAAAGTATGGGGAAAGGTAAGAGAAACTTATAATGAAGATATAGTAATAATTTAAAAATAAACAGATTAAAATCTTGAATCCTAGCTATATTTTGCATATAATATTTAAGATAATTGAATCAATAAAATCAACTAGCGTAGCTGTTCAAAAATTTTAAAATTATCGCCAAAACTTAATAAAATAAGAAAATAGCCCCGCAAGTTGTAAATATTGAATTTTAGGCATAAAAAATGAATTTTTTATATAATAATACGCCATACTACAAATGTAATACGCAATTGCCCTGTTATAATAAGTTATACCAAGGGTTAATTTTAAACGCTTATAAATACCTCTACTCCAATAGGAGACGAGAACTGAGCCATTCGGTGGTGGAGGCTGGGTTTTATTTTATTATAAATACCTCTACTCCAATAGGAGACGAGAACTCGTTCCATTGCCGCATCATAGACATTTTTATTACAATTATAAATACCTCTACTCCAATAGGAGACGAGAACGAGTGATAAAACTGTATAGCTACAGATCCCGTACTACCTTATAAATACCTCTACTCCAATAGGAGACGAGAACCTATCTTTTCTTGTCGTAGGTAAACCAATTCTATTTATAAATACCTCTACTCCAATAGGAGACGAGAACTGTAACATGGGGCGATTGGAGCGGTCTGACCTGGTCATTATAAATACCTCTACTCCAATAGGAGACGAGAACACTCGGTACGCTAATTAACTGAGCCGCGGACTCAATCTTATAAATACCTCTACTCCAATAGGAGACGAGAACGATATCGGGTATTTTATTAAAATCAAAGTTTTCTGTTTATAAATACCTCTACTCCAATAGGAGACGAGAACGTAGGCGGCTTCCGCCTCTCTAACCTGTAATAACAACTTATAAATACCTCTACTCCAATAGGAGACGAGAACAAGTTACATCATATTTAGCCATTTCGTTTCTCCTTGCTTATAAATACCTCTACTCCAATAGGAGACGAGAACAGCTTTAAGGATACAGGGCAAAACCAGATAACTTTATCCTTATAAATACCTCTACTCCAATAGGAGACGAGAACGTACGACGGCACCGTCTTCAACAACGGCATTGCCGCCTTATAAATACCTCTACTCCAATTATTTTTTTCCCCATCAAAGCCCATATCTTCACTATCATATATGGTTTTGACACTTTGCAAATCCTACTATTGTATAACTAGGCTCAGGGGTTCTTTTTTTCTCTATGTTTCTGGTTCAAAAAGTCCTCCCATACTCCTCTTTTACAAAGTCTATTGTAATGGTCATATACTGTTTTATATGGAGGAACATCACTAGGTAACATTTCCCATTGGATTCCGCCCCATTCATCATCTGTTAAATAGCTTGGATAGCCCTTACTCATAATCATTTGCTCCTGTTTTCTTCAGGATTTTATAGACTATATTTTTATGAGCTTTGTTTCATTTTAACCAGATGGCGTCTAAATATTTGTTTGCACTTGTATTCTTCTCCATACTGGCGGTTTTACTTCATTAAGAATTATTTTTAGTTGAATAATATTCACTTATAGATTCCTCCATCCAAGTATAACCTTTCCAAATTCCTGCTGAAAAGCTTTTCTGTTTTTATTTTTATCTTTGATATCTTTAGCAAGCTCATTCCATTTTTCAGGAGTTTTTAGAACATTTTCATAAATATCTTGAATTTTAGCTGCTATATGAGCCTGGTTCGCATAGGTCTTTCTATCTTTAGCAGAGTCAAAATTACCAATAGAGTTCATATAAAATTGTATAACCTCCGCGGGGTATTTTTCTTTAAGTTTTTCTGCTATTAAAAATTCTGCTGATTGCATACTTAAGTTATAATAGTTTGCTTGGCTTTGAACAAGTATGTTTATAGCTTTATCAAATTCTTCTCTGTGTATATAAATAAGCATTTTATCAGTTGAGTACAATTTATCAATTCTTGATAAAATTTCAGGCTCATACTGCTTCCATTCTTCTTCATTACAAATACTTTTAAAACTTTTATAACTATGAAAACTTAATCTATTTATATATTTATCAAACTTTAATCTTAAATATTCTTCTCTATTATTAGAATCCAGTGCTTTTTTGGCTAAATAGTCAAGTAAATTACCTTTCCAACCGTCAGTTTTTTGTAATCCCTGATATGCAATTTCTACAGCTTTTTGAGGCTCATTATTTTCTTCATAAAAATTAACTAAATCATAATAATCACTGCAGCTTTCAAGATGTTTCAGGAGTAATTCGAGATATTTATCTTTTTCAGACAGTTCTTTATATATGCTTAAAGCTGTAGAGGTCTGGCTATTCTCAATTTCTCCTGCAAAATAGAGGAGTTCATCTTTTTCATAACAGGCTGCATAAATTGCATCAAGAATCACAGAGTCAAAATCATTGTCAATATTTGACAGTGCATCATCGATAAATTCTTTTCGAGCTACCTTTGAGGCTTTTCCTTTTTCCAGCTCTTCTTTAACTTTATTAACTTTATCTTCTATTTCAAGACTTTCCGCTTCATCAAAATCCTCATAATATCCATATTCTTCAATTCTTTTTATTTCCCACTTTACTTCATCCCAAGCTGTTATAAATTTTTCTGAAGAGCATTCAGATTTTTCATTATCGTCCAAGTCAATGTTATCTTCAATAATATCAAGACATTTTCGATAATTTTCTTTTGATTTAAAGGTCAAATCAAGAATTATTTGTTTTAATGTCCTTGAATCAGCTTTGTTTAAAAAAGCTTCAAGTTTCTCTTTTGTCTGTTGTTTAAATGATTTTTCGAGTTTAAATTCAATATTTTGAGAAATTTGTGTCTTTTCAAATAGCTCTTTTACTGGCAGTCCTTTTAATTCAAATAGTAAAAGCGGTTTTTTACAAACCTCATGAGAAAGATCATAATAAACAGCCACAATATGTTTACAAGGCCATGCATCATCAGCACAATCACAATCAGAATAATATCCATCAAATATTTTGGGAATAAGGTATATACCATTTTCTTCCAACAGATCAAATAATCTATCAGGAATGTTTCCGTTGCTGATTTCAGTTGATATATCTGGATTTGATTTTATAATCTCGATAATTTTATTAATTTGATCTTGATTTAGCTTTTTGAACTTTATTTCAGTCTGGTAGTTTCCATGATTACCCTCTATATATGCTAGGACTTCATTATTGTTAATATCCAATTCTTCTACATTGCCAGAGCAGGCATATTCTTCACCTCGATGAAATCTGCCAGGATCAATATCTGTATTTTCAAGAGCTTCTAACCATTTATGTTGAATTAATTTGTTTAAAATCATAGTTTTACCTGCTTACTTTATACTTAATGCTTTTAACAAAGCTGAATCTTTAGCAACAGAATCAATTTCGCTTCTGAATGCCGGATACCTTTTATATTTTTGATTTCTAAATTCAGTAATAAGCGAAGTCGCTTTTTGTTTATCATTTTTAATCAAATAATATTCCGCAAGTGCTCCTAAAACTTCAGCAGCTCTCTTGTATGCCCTTCTGTACTTATTTGAAACAATTTCATCAATTCTTGATTTTCCAAGAGTTTCAAGCGTTAAAAACAATTCCTTCTCTTTAGAATCACCAAGTTTAACGTTTTTTAA
>JANQHM010000301.1 GCA_028282645.1 Candidatus Gastranaerophilales bacterium | reverse complement strand
ATGGCTGTTGAGCACATGGCGATGGGTATGCTGTTTGTCCTGGCATTGGATATGGCTGTTGAGCACATGGCGATGGGTATGCTGTTTGTCCTGGTGTTGGATATGGCTGTTGAGCACATGGCGATGGGTATGCTGTTTGTCCTGGTGTTGGGTATTGAGGTGGGCCATATGCTCCTCCACCAGGTATTGCCACATTAACAAATACTACAACTTGTGTTTGGCCAGTCTGACCTTGAGCTCTTGAAGTTGATCCCATAAATACCGGCGGTGGAGCTTGTTGATATGTAACTGATGAACAATTATTACACATAATACCTCCTCAAAAGTATTTTTACCTTTTACTTAATTACCTTTTAATTTAATAGCTTATTAAAATTGAAATCAAACCCTGTCAAATTTAGTCAAAATAATAATGAATAAAAAATTTTTTAAACTATTATTAGAATTTAAATTTTACCTAGTAGCTAAAATTTTATCTTACTAATACCTCTTGGAAAATCCTTAACCTTAATTTCTTGCCTTTAAAATTCAATTAAAATCCAGGTCTAATATTCGCCAGAACTACTTTGATATACTGTTGGAATAAGACATAATTATTGATTTATTAAAATTTTTACCTTTATACCTATAACCTTGCTATTATTTTAAAAACAAATAAAAAGTAAAAATTGCTAAAAATTTAAAAAATTAAGCTATGAAAATTTTTTTTTAATAAATTAAACCAAAGATCCTTTAGATAATAAAATTTACTAAGTAAAATAAGTAGAATAAAAAAACTACTTGTCCTAAATAAGTTTACTAGTGTATAATGTACAAAAATATAAATATTGGATTAGTATTAACTATAAGTTAATTTTATTAGGTAACGTCTTCTAACATAAAGGTTATATTCAACTGATAAGTAAAAATGAAATGAATAATGATAAAATTTTGCTCATATTTAATAATGAAGCAGGAAAAAATAATTATAGGCAAAAAAAACTCTTAATCCTTAAAATTCTTAAGGCTAAGGATTCTGTGTTTAAAGCAATTAACTTAAAAAATTTAGAAAAAGAAAATCTGGAAGACTACTCAACAGTTGTTACTGTTGGTGGTGACGGAACCGTATTAAGAGTAATTCCATTTATTGCAAATAAAGATATACGCCTTTGCATTATCCCTTGTGGCACTGCTAACTTATTTGCAGCACATTTATGTATTCCATTTAATATAGAAAAAGCAATGAACGTGCTATTTAACGGAAAATCCGCAACTGTAGACCTGGGTAAAGCCGGCGATGAATATTTTGCCTTAAGGATCGGGCTGGGATACGATGCGGATATTATTAACGGAACAAAGCGTATGTGGAAAAAGCGTCTTGGATATTTAGCATACCTAATTCAAGGCATTTTAAAAACTTTCAGATTATCAAATAAATATTATAAAATAACCATGGATAATAATACATTTGAGGTTAATGCAAATGCAATTATAGTAGCAAATGCCGGTAATATGTTTAAAAATTTTTTTACAGTAGCACCAAAAGGTTCAGTAATAGACGGCAAGTTAGATGTTTTTATTATGGCAACTAAAAATATATGGGAATTTTTATTTGCAATTTCTCAGATAATATTCAAAACTCATAAAAAAACTTCTAATATCATTTACGGTCAGGTAAAAAATATTAAAATCGAGGCACAAGACAAAAAATTAGTACACATAGACGGAGAACCATTTAGTGAATCTACTCTTGATATTAGCGTTATGCCACAAGCCTTAAAAGTAGTTGTACCTGAATTGACAACATATTAAAATTAAAAATAAAATTTTAATGATAAATTAAATAGAATGAATATCTATACTCTATTCAGGGCAAATTAATTCTAGCTAAAAATTAAAAATAGTCAGTGTTTGAAAAAATAGTTGTTTTGAAAAAAACACTTAAATGAGCCAAAATACTATTAG
>JANQHM010000193.1 GCA_028282645.1 Candidatus Gastranaerophilales bacterium | reverse complement strand
CTGTCTGGTTAAAAAAATAAAAGCTGGTTATATCAATAATAAAGGCTCATTTAAGGACTGCGATGTTAAAGCTGAAGTGGCTTGCCTGGCAAGGCGATGCAAGCTTTAACAAGACAGCTTCTTAAGTTATATCAAAAGCTTACACCGATGACATAAGAAAGGTGATGACCATCACCAATAATTTTTAAATTTAATAAAAAACAATACTCTATTAAAGAGTGCTGTTTTTTATTTGATATATTATCGCTTATGTAATAGCTATTTCTGCGATAGACTTAATAGCTTTCCACTCAAGCTTCCACAAGCCTGATGCGTCAAGCGCATAATTACCAACACATGCCAGTTTACAATCTTTACATTGGTTTGCCATATCAACAAATTCTTTTGACCTTAAGGCTTCACCTAATGGTCGCTCCGCAATGTTTAAGAAAGGTTTTCTGTCATAACACCTTAATAAATCCCCATTTGAATACATTACAGTGGCAATTCTTGGCCAGTGACATTCGTAGTAGTTTTTCTTTTCAATTAAATAATCCATAAAATAATATGAATTTCTTATCGGAAACCCTTGTTGTTTCATTTCTTTTAACTTTTTAAATATTTCAGACAGTTCATCTGCACTATATTCAAATTTTTTTGAATTATCTTCACCTTTTTCAAAACACTGATTACTCTTATTTACGGTAATGTACAGTAAAATATCCAAATCTTTACATAATTTAGCTACTTCAATAATATCTTCAATCGGATGAGTTCTAGATACAGTACAACAAATATATATTCTCATATGTGGAGAGTGCTTTTTATGGAATTCTATCCCTCTCATAGATCTCTCATAAAGGCCTTTTAAGTTTCCGCGTGTACTTTCATGCTTTTCTCCTATAGCATCTAATGAGGTAAACATTAAGTCTGTATATTTTGCAAACTCGTGATTTTCCTCTAAAAACCAGCCGTTTGTTGCTACTTTGGTGTATAAGCCGTTGTCATGCGCTGCTTTGCAAATTTCTGTAATGTCGTCACGCACTAAAGGCTCGCCACCCCAGAGAATACAATTCATGTAGCCTTCTTGCTTAGCTTCTTTATATATTCGTTGTATTGTACTTAAAGATAAATCATCTTTTCCTTGACTATGCTTCCAAAAACAAAAATCACAATCACAGTTACATATGCTTGTAACCATATGAGAAAAAGTAAACGGCCGTGGTCTTTTGGAGATAAACCTGCTGTACAAGGCTGTACTTATTCCGCCCAGTAGGTGTTTAAAGTAATGCATTCTTGATAAATTAAAAGAATTTCTTGATTTATCGACTTGGCAAGGAGTTATAATTTTACTCTCTTGATTGACTTTTTGGTCTAAAATTTCTTTATCATCATTAATTAGTGTTGAATTTGTCATTCTTTACTCCGTTACCTGTTTAAAATATTAATTATTTTGGTTTATTACTCTTTTGGGAGAGCTTATAATAAAGTAAAATTGACCATTTAACTTTTTAACGCTCCCGCTCCGTAATTCAGAGAATAGCCTATTTCATTAACTTTTATCTGACAGAAGAAACTGAAAAGTATTTTTGAGTTAGTATAATAGATTTTCTTTATCCCACAGATTTTACTTTTTATAATACCAATAACATAATTTTTTAGTAAGTGAATTTCAAAAAAGTTACTAAAAAATTATTAAAATTTTTATTATACAAAATAAAATATAAATAAAACTTTAAGCGAAAGAATAAAATTTTTCGATATGACTTTTATATAATTAGCATAAACAAATAAACTAAAGGCAGCAGTGTTCTTATCTTATTATGGTTTTGTGCTGCCGGGTTATGCTCCAAAAGTTTTTTTGTCACTTTAGCTGCTTTTATAAACTGAAAATTATGCACGTATAATGTAGCCAAATTGTATGAATAATCAATACTAGAAGGCTTTTTACTAATTAGTTCCTTATAATATTTTTCAGAACTTGCCAGATTATTCTGTTTTAAATAAATATATGCCAGTAACTCTTTACTATGCAATGCATTAGGATTAGAAGCAAGAGATTTATTTAAATAATTAATAGCCTCTTCATAATTATGCATCTTAAAATGTACAAATGCTATGTTATACAATAAACTAGACTTATCAAATACTTCTGAAGAAAGAGACAATGCTTTAGTATAATGCTGCAATGCTTCATGAAACTTGCCGTTATCTATGGCTATATTACCGGAAAACATCCAACTTGCAGGGCTTTTGGGAGCCATATCAATATAATTTTTCGCTTCTTTTAGCTTATTCTTTAACGTCAATTGTTTATTACCTAAAATTATTTGACTATAAGCAAGTTTAGAAGTATTTGGATCATTAACAACATTTGATATTTCAGGATGAATTTTGTACAAAAGCTTTATAGTATTTATATCTCGCTGAGAAAATCTTATTCTTTTTCTTTTGAATATCCCTGTATATTTAGATCCTTTTATATCCTGCGCGATGGGGTACATAACATCTTTTTTGTTTAAGCTGTGTCCCGCTATACCCAAAGTATGCCCAATTTCATGCAATGCCACGTTGTATAGCTGTATTCTTGTTAAATACTTTCTATTGTACGATACGATTATTTTTACAATAACGTCATTTAGTATATCTTTTTCTATATTATGAATTGTTAATCCATAATTAATTAATTTTTTATTTTTAGCAGAAATCAGGTCATCTGAAAATATAAATTTAATATCAGCTTCATCATATGTTTCAGTAATACCGTATTTTAAATCTAAAAGCTTTGCCCACTGTCTAAAAGCAGCTAAAATCTCTTTAGGATAATAAGCGGGTACACCTCTATCAACACTTGATCCAAAAAATATTTTAAGAGGCTTTCTCTCTATACTCCATCTTAAAATTTTTCCATTAGTAGTTGCATTGTGAATATAATTTTTTTCAGAGCCTTTGGTAGTTCTATAATAAATATTATAAAGCTCTTGATTTATCTTGGCTGTATATACATTTATTCTATCTGATTGCTGAAACTTAAATAATTCTTTTTGTATTGTTACTGTCTGAGGCAGTTCTAACAATAATTCCGACGCTTTTATATAATATTTTTCTTTTTTATCAAACTGTATTGCATTATTCAAATACTCATAAGCAGCTTTGTAGTCATTTTTTATTATATGATATTCAGCAAGTTGACAATAAATATCAGCGGCTATACTTTTGTAGAAAAGGCAAAGCATTATAAATATTGCTAATAAAATAGTAAAAGAAAAAATTTTAGCTGTTTTTTTTAAGTTTTTTTTCATCTATGACTCGATCTACTCTTTCCAACCTGAAAATATACTAACTTTTAAAATATTAATCCAAACTAAGAAGCTGTCTTGTTAAAGCTTGCATCGCCTTGCCAGGCAAGCCGCTTCAGCTTTAACATCGCAGTCCGTAAATGAGCCTTTATTATTGATATAACGAGCTTTTATTTTTTAACCAGACAGGCTCTAAGACTAGTGTTGACAAGAAACGAGGCCAAGAAGGAATTTGCCCCTATGAGAGGTTAGGGATAGATAAAAAGAAAAAACTTTTTATTCTTTACTTAAAGTAAATTATGAAACAAACTGACATAAATGAGGAATACAAAAAGCTCGAATTTTAATAAAAATTTAAAAAAACTTAACATCTGAATTATAGATAAAATTTCAGATAATACTTGTACTTTGCAAACTCATTTATTCCTCATAAAAAAAACTTAATAAAAACAATCATTTGAAAAAAAAAGCAATTATTTTTTTTTTGTGGTTTAAAATAATAAAGAACAATCTGAATTACCCAGATATGATTGCAGTATTCCGGTAGGGGGGAAAGACTTTAGTGACAGTGGAGCTTAAGCCGAATTTTAGAAACTCAAGAAATGCTAATAATCTGAGTAATACTATAAATAATCGTCATGATAAGTATCAACAAGTTGCCTTTAAAGGTTTTCAACAGCCTAAGACTTTAAATAGTCTATATACAGGCTCAATGAAAGCATGCGATCAAAATGTACTTGTCAATGTTTTCGGTATAGATTTTGGTGCCATGATGGGCCCCAGAGTTGTAATTGATATGGGCAGAAATATTTATGCAGGGAGAGAAACTCTAATAAGAGAGACTACCAGTGCTTTTGTAGATTTATTTTTACCGGGACTTACTGCTAGAGGATCAGCTTTCTTAGCAGGAAGAACCCCAGCCAATAAACATAAGGTAGCCACAAATACATGGGCTAACAGTGAGCAATTAAAGTTGATAAATAATGCCTTAAGCAACCATAAAGAAGGTGTAAGTGCTCATGCTTGGATAGAAAATATACTGGAGCACACTAAAGGATTAAATGGCGATGGTGCTAGTGCTTGGAAAGCTATTAATACCAATCAGGAAAGAAAATTAATTGCCGAAAACTTATACAAGGCTATTAACTCTAACAACAGAAATGAGATTAAAAAACATACAGAAGCTGCAATGGATGCATATTTAAATGCAACAGGAGCTCAAAAAAATATTAAAATATTAAAATCCAGTGGCCTTGGCATTGAAGAGGAGTTGAATACTAACCTTAGAGACTTATTTAATAACATTGTCTCCGGCGGTAAATCACTAACAAAATCAAGACTGGGTGAGAAGCTAAGTGCAACACAAAGAAATAACAGTGCAAAGTTCTTACAAAGGCTTTCAAGGGTAAAATCACTTCTGGCATTGGGTATGGCAGCTTCAATCGGTGTGTCTTTACAGTTTTGGAACAGATGGCTAACCAAAAAGAGAACCGGCTGTGACGGATTTGTAGGCTATTGTGACTACGATAAAGGCATTGCCAAAAACGCAGAAAAAACTAAAAAACATAAGAAAAAAATTAAACCCGACTTATTAGCCGCAAAAATTGCATCTGTGGCAGGATTTGCAATGTTACCGCTAACATTGATCTCAGGGCATAAAAATCCGCTAAAAGTTTTAAATAAAAAAGGCTTGTCGGATTTTGCAAAAAAATTGGAATTCACAAACGGATTTCCATCTATGAATCAAATCAGGGGAGTATACAGTACTATTATTATGGGACGTATAATGGCCTCTTGTGACCAAAATGAATTAAGAGAAACAATGGTTAGAGATACAACATCATATTTCAGTTGGTTATGCCTGGGCGGATTAGCTTCAAAAGCCTGGGCTGCGGGTTCTGCCGGAAAAATTGCAAATAACCCATTATTTAATTTTGCTAAAAAATGTCCTGAAAAAGGATTCTGGAAAAAACTGGGACATCTAATATCCGACAAGACAGTCTTAAAAAGCCATGATGAACTGGCCGGTAATAAAAAATTAATTGGAAAGTTAAATACGGCCTTGATGGTTGGTATAGCCAATTCTTGTTTTATGCTTGGCATAGGTATTCCGTACTTGAATAAAGTTCAAACTAACCTAAAAACGCAAAAATGGAAGTTAAACCTGGATGGAAATAACAAGCCCGCAAAACAGATAAATCAATTTGAAGAAACAAAAAAGTTATTAAATACTAATAAAAATAATGAAATTTATTCTTCATTCCTGGATGATGTTAAAGTCTAAAGCTGATTAAAAAATTTTTGCCATACTTGTAATATAATAATATATATTAAAGGAGAAGTAGGAATAAAAATGAGTGTATTCGAAGCTTTTATGCTTATGTGCTTTGGTGTAAGTTGGCCCTTTGCAGTGATAAAAACTTATAGAACCAAAAATGTAAAAGGAAAAAGCGCGAGATTCATATCATTAATACTACTAGGTTACATTTTTGGAATAATACATAAAGTAACATTTTCGTATGATATTATTTTAATATTATATATTTTTAATGCTTTATTAGTTTTTGCAGATCTTGTAATGTACTTTAAATACAAGAATAATGCTTAATAATTACTAAACATATTCCTAAACTTTAATAATAATACAAAAGTATAAGAATTTTTAAAATATATTAAAAAATTTATATAATAACTATTGCATTAGTCACCTATTTGTGGTAGACTAAAGTAATCAGATTAGTTACTAAATAAATTCTATCACTAATTAAATATTATATTAATTGTTTTACTTACACTATTATCATAGAACAGAAAAAAACTAAGTCAAGCAATTAACTTAAAAAATACTTTTTAGATTCTTAAATCCTGTTCAATTTAGTAAAAATAAATTATATTCTGAATACCAGAATAATGAGTTACGTGGCAAATAGTAGAAGGAGGTTCAATAAACGGATAAAATAATTTAATACTCTAATTATGTTAGTAATAGTAAATATTAGCTTAGTGGAGAAAATTGAATGAGAAACAAAGCAGCAGAAAGAATCAAGCAAAAATTATCACAATCAACAGAGAAAAGATCATCAAATGCTAAGTGTCCAAAAAGATGGAAAATTAACTTAAATTCATTGATGGAATATGTTCATTACGTTAAAGACGATGGTTTGCAATTCGCTGATTGACCCTGTTGCTTAAAATTGAATAATTTTAGCAAAGAGCAAGGCATTAACCTTGCTCTTTTAAAATTTTTGGTAGTGGTCAATTGAGTACTGATGCTTACAAGTAAACTTAAGTTATATCACAAGCTTACAGCTATGACATAAGAAAGGTGATGGCCATCACCAAATTTTTATTCCTTAACTTGGGACTGTTGACGAATTAATTTTTACTTTTTTTAAATCAGCTATAGCTTGAATTTATTTAAATAAACTAATGACATTTAGTTATTCATCAACAATCCCTAATCCCTACTTAAATAATCCTCTGCCAATGTCAATGATGAATCAGACGCATTAAATTTATACCTAGCCCCCAGCGGTAATGTCGCTTTGCTCTTGTCATGCCCGGCAGGAAAACCATAAGCAACCGGAAAATCGTATTCTTTTGTTATTTCATCAATCAAAGCTGTAAGATCTACTTTTTCATCTACTATATCTGCACATCCAGCAAATAACAAACCTGATATCTTATCAAATACACCCGCCGTTTTCAGGTGCATCAGCATTCTGTCCAGCTTATACAAAGGTTCATTTATATCTTCCAACAGGAGTATTTTATTATTTATATCCGGCATATATCTTGTGCCAATAAGCGTTTGAAACACCGCAAAATTACCGCCGATTAGTTCTCCTTGGCATTTACCCGATTTTATACAAAAAGTTTCTTCGTTATTTTTATACTTAAAAGGCAGTTCTGCCTTACCCTCCAATATTTCAAAAAAATTTTTTTCAGTATATTCGCATATATTTTCCACGCCAAAGTCTGATAAGGCAAATGGGCCGTGAAAACAAATCATACCGGTTAACTTATTAATAGTATTCAATAAAAAAGTTATGTCACTATACCCTACAAAAATTTTAGGATTTTGCTTAATTATGTTAAAATCAAGATACTTGGTCAATCTGACTGAACCATAACCACCCCTTGTGCATAATATTGCAGATATTTCATCATTTGTAAAAAAGTCCGTTAAATCTTCTGCTCTTTTTTCATCAGTACCGGCCAGATACTTTTTTTGATCAAATATGAATTTTCCAAGTTTAACTTTATAACCTTTTTTTTCAAAGTATTCTTTTATTATATTCAAATCAGTAATTGGGTTTATAGCACCCGACGGTGACAAAATACCAATAGTGTCACCGGACTTTAAATTTTTTGGCTTTATAATGTTTTCCATTTTTTATCTCTATAATTGATTTTCCTAATATAGCTAACTTTTGTTACAGTTAGTATATTATATTTATTATATAATGATAAGTACACAACTGATGTTATTAAATATAATTAAGCTGGAACAATGACACAAAGTTACATCCCGTTATACAGAAAATACAGGCCGCAAAGTTTTGGTGATCTTGTAGGGCAAGAAGCACTGGTAAAAACTTTGTCTAATGCGATTAATTTAAATAGAATTGCACATGCATACTTGTTTACCGGCCCTCGCGGAACCGGAAAAACTTCAACCGCAAGAATTTTTGCGAAGTCGCTCAACTGTAAAAAGGGCCCGACAATTGAACCCTGTGGAGAATGCTCAAATTGTGTGGATATAACAAACGGCACATCCATCGATGTAATAGAAATTGATGCTGCCAGCAACAGAAAAGTTGAAGATGCCCGAAACCTGCTGGAAAAAGTGCAATTTGTACCGGCATCGGGCAAGTTTAAGGTTTATATTATTGATGAGGTTCATATGCTCACAACAGAGGCTTTTAATACATTATTAAAGACTCTTGAGGAGCCTCCGCCTAATTTGGTATTTATTTTAGCCACCACAGAAGCGCATAAAGTTTTAAATACAATCATAAGCCGCTGTCAAAGGTTTGACCTGCGACGGATACAAGCACCCCTTATTGTTGAGCGGATGAAACATATTGTTAATATCGAAAACATAAACATATCTGATGAAGCATTGAATATTATTGCCAAAAGGTCTTTTGGCGGGATGAGGGATGCTCTTAGCCTTTTAGACCAGGCAAGTATGCTGGAAAGTCAAGAAAAAAAAGTAAATGAAGATGATATTCTAAGCTTACTTGGCAGTATATCGGAAGAGTTGCTTTTAAAAATATCTAACGCACTTTCTGATAAAGATTCTAACGAATTAATTTCACTTATTGACCATTTAGTCCAAATGGGAAATGAGCCTTCTCAGGTTGTTAAAGAATTGATTAATCATTTTAGGAATATGATGCTTGTTAGTACTGCCAGTAACGCAGAAAGCTTAAAAAACTTGGTGGATGCATCTGAACAAGCATTAAATGAGCTTAAAGCCCAATCTGAGAAATATGAAATTATTGAAATAGCTCAAATAATAGGAAAGCTCTCAGAAGCGGAAAGAACTTTAAAAACAACTACGCAGCAGCACTTATGGCTTGAGGTTGCACTTATCAATATTTGTTTCAGGAATGATATTCAAGTTATAAAAGAATTAGAAAGTAGAATAGAAAAACTTGAGCAATTTATAAGCGGTAATAGCCCTATGCCGATGCAAAGCGCACCGCCACTTTCGTCTGTACTGCCGGAATATGTACCGCCTCCTGCTAAACCGTTTGATGCTAAAGTATCAACAAAATCTGCTTCCCCGGATATCAACTCAGAACCAAAAGTTAAAACAACAATACAAGAAAGGCCTACAGCAAAAATAGCAAAAGAAGAGACTGTTACTAACAATTATGTTACAAAACCTGAACCTGCTAAGCTCGCTATAGCGCAAAGTAATCAACCTTTATCGATTACGTGGAAAAATTTGCTTGAACATATTGAAAGCGTTCCATCAAGAATGTTTTTCTTTAGTTTATCAAAGCCTGTAGAGGTCAACACGGAAAAAATTGTTATAACCTTTGCCAGTGAAAATTTTGTAAAGAAAGCCCAGTCAAAAGCTAAGATAGATCCGCTGGAACAGGCTGCTATTAAATTATTTGGCTGTACCCCAAGAATTATTGTAAGAACACCCATGCCTGAGGATGATGAGGTTTTAAAAAATCAAGCAACCCAGGCCTCGCCATCACAATCTGCGCAAAAGGCAATACTGACTCAAAAGCCTCCTGCTGTCAATGCTCAACACGCAGATGCTCGAATAGCAGATAGTGCCCCAACGCAGAAGATGACTAAAGTACAAGAGGAGAAAATCGTAGTATCCGCAAAGCCTAAAGAGCCTTTGGGCAAGGAAGTGGAAGAAGAATTGAATTCTATAAATGATATGCCTGTTTATATAGAGCTGGATGAACAGGCTAAAATTGTTAAAGACTTATTTAACGGAAAAGTCATAGAGTAGATCCTTTATATTTTAATATTAAAATATTAAATTTTTTAATATTAATAAAACAATAGTTGTGACAGTAATCCCTGTAGCAACTTTTCGATACTTTCTCATCTTAGCCAAGTCACCATAAGTACTGTTGGAAGGCTGAGCTTGCGCAACAGCGGCAACTCTCTCCAACCTGTCATTCAAGCTGTCATTCGGCGAAATATTATTAAATAACTTTTGCTCAAGCCTTGCAAGGCGCATTTGCGGCGACTCGGATAAAAAACTCTTGCCAAAGGTTAACTTCTCCATTTCAGCCAAAAGATGCTCATCAAAATGCTCGCCGGAGCTAAAAGCGTAATTTCCGGGCTGAACCGTACTGAACTGTTTCTTGCTTTTCTTTCCATATTGAGAATTAGTAGTATTAGGATCAGATAAAGAATAATTTTTATAATTAGAATAATTATAAGATGAAACAATCTTATTATTGCCAAGTACTTTATTTTTCAAGCGATCAGTTCTTTCTACCAGGCTACCTGCCTGTGGTTTGTTAAATGCAGATTTCTCCAACCTGGCTAAACGTTTGTAGATATTATCTTTTTTATAAGTTTTATTAAATAAGCTTAATTCCATCTTATCAATTGCCGGATAATTGGTATTAGATTTTTCCTCTGTAAGTCCGGGGGGAATATTGCCTGCTTCAAAGCTGGTATAATTTTTTGACCGGCTGGCGAATGGTTTTGAGGTATTAAACTTAAATACTTTTCTTAAATTATTTATTCTTGCTTTGTTAGAGCCTTTGGTGGTTTTGCCAAGCGAATTCAACTCAATTCTGTTAATACGGACACCAATAGATTCATTTTTAAATTCTGTGCTAAAAAGTTCTTGTTCCACTTGAGAGAGAAAATCAGTATAACCGGAGGCAATAACCGGCTGATTAATTACTGCCAAAACTACAATAACCTTTGATATTAATTTTTTCACAGCAAACTCCAGATTATTTATTTAATAATAAAATAATAAATTGAGTATCTATAATTATTTCACGTTTATCAAAACTATTGATTACCCGATTGTTTTTATTTTTTCCTAAGTATGGCTAATGCTCTCAGCGGTATAAGAGAGGTAGTATGAAGACCCATCAATAAATAATAATTCGAACACTTTTTGCAGGCATAGTCTTCATTAAAATAGCAATAAAGTACGTTAGTCTCTTCATCTTGCCTGATAGTCCTGTAATTTTCCGGCAAAAATCCCGGATAAATTAAATGTAGTGTAATGTTGTTGATAGTAGTTTTGTTAGCATTTGCAAGCTGTCGTTTTAGCTGTTCAATTTCTGTTTTGGTAAAGCTTTTTTTATCTGCCGGCCTTATCGGAATAGGAATATCCAAAGTCATTTGCGAATTTACATTTTTAACATAAGGAGAAATACTAACTATTTCATCAATTACCTGCGGATATTTAATAACTTCAACATTGTTCAGTACAGTTTCAAATTCATAAAAATCACAATGCTTAACACTTGAAAATACATTAAGATCATATTTTCGAATTATAGAAATAAATTTATCTTTTATATTGATAATTTTTACTGGTGGTTTTTGGTTTTCCAAATTATTTACGTTAATTTTTATATGACTTTTAGGGATATCAGCATAATTAACACGAGTTACGATAGGTGAGCTAAAACTATTTATTTTTATTTTATTTTTTTTAAATTTTTTAATACTTATTTTAAAATCAAAATCCACCCTGCTCGTCCGGCTAAAAATAAGCAGATTCACAAAAGTGTTAATAGCCGGTTCAATTTTAAAGTTGGATTTTAAAAAATATAAATAAATATTTTTAAATAAGCTAGGCATTTTGTTTAACTACAAGCTCAAGAGTTTTGCTGATCCTGTCAAACGGTTCGCAAATATCCACATAACTGCCTGCTTGCAAGATAGGATTAATCAGCTTATCAATGTTATCAACATTATTTTTTTCAGCCAACTGTACTCTGACAGGCGATGCAACGGCAGATATTTGAACAAGGTATTCACTATCTTTAACCTTATTATATTTTTGATTTTTAAGCTGTGGGGTGTTTGTCCGGCTTAATCTTATAACTGGTATATTATCCGATTTATAATTTAAAAGATATTCATCTTGCACATAGATGATAGCGTGAACTTTATCTGTTATTTCAGATACAAGGTTGTCACAAATAACATCAAGCTTAATATAATTTTCTAATTCATTGCCGTATAGTACCTGTTGAATCTTAGTAGGCACAACCGGATCAGTATATTTAAACTCAAGAGGAAAGCCCTTGTAGTCAGTTACTAAAATAGCTCCCGCAAAGGTATTTTGAGAAAGTACAGAAGTAATAATATAGGCAAATTTCAGATCCTCAAGGCTCATTTTTTTCTTTTTCTTGTATTAATTTCTTTGTTGCTAAGAATTTTTCTTAGTTTCATAATCGCCTGCGAATGCAGCTGACAAACTCTTGACTCAGAAATAGAAATAGTCTCACCAATTTCTTTTAACGTCATATTCTTGTGATAATATAGGGCAAGGATTAATTTTTCTCTTTCTGGTAATTTATTAAGAGCCATAGACAGTTGTTTTTTAAAGTCCACCTGTTCTAGTTCAGCCAAAGGATCAGTTGCTTTAGTATCTTGAATCGTATCAATAATTTCCATACTGTCAGATGAATCAGAACTGCCTTTGCTGTCATAAATAGATATTAAACTATTGCTTTCCATTTCTGCCATAGCAGCATCTATTTTTTCTTTTGTAGTTTCCAACTCTTCAGCAATCTCTTGAGATGTCGGCATTCTGCCGAGTTCAATCTGAAGTTTATTTTTTGTCTGCTGTATCTTTTTAAATCGTCTCTGCGTACCCCTGGGAACCCAATCTTGACTTCTTATTCGATCTATTATAGCTCCTCTGATCCTCAAAAGGGCATAGGTTTCAAATCTTACACCTTTACTTGGCTTAAATCGCTCAATTGCGTTAATAAGTCCTTCAACCCCATACCCCGATATATCGTCTGTAGAGATAGTGCTTGGCAAGTTCATTCTCAACCTTCCGACGACGTATTTAATCAAGTACATATATTGAACTATCAGCTTATCTCTGACAACTTTATTTTCTCTGTCCTTGTCATATTTAAGCCATAGTTTTTGCACTTCTTCGTCGGAAAGTTTTTTACCATGCTTTAAGTCTTTGATGTCTGTCTTTTGCAACATTAAAGTGTATATCCTTGATGTCTAAATAATTTCTTTAGGTTGTAAGATAAAACTAACCTCTTATTATTAAATTGTAATCATAAGCAATAAGAAGTCATCATTCAAAAATTGTATTGTATTATTACTGCTTTTCCCCTTAAACTTTGAATTTTTGTTAAGAAATTAATATCAGACTATCAACATTAATAAACTAGTGCTTTAATTTAATTGGCAAGAGGATGACTTTCAAAAATATACTTTCATCCGTCAAAAGTCTGGTAGAAAAGCTATGCTAATAAAACTGACTCAAAAATACTTTTCAGATTCTTAAATCAGGTAAAAGCTAATAAAATAAACTATTTTCTGAATTGCGAAGCGTGAGCGTTAAAAAGTGAAATAGTCAATTTTACTTTTTATAAGCTCATTCTAAAGAGTAATCTGAAAATTAATTGAGAATTAGTATGAAAAATTGCACATTTTTTAAAAAATTGCTATCGCCCTAGCTTGTGTTTAAAATTTTCGCCTTATTTTTTTAATTTAATTAAAAATTTATTTTTAGATAATTTTTTAATCTTTTATAGATTATTTAAATTATTTAAATTTATATTTCAAATAATGTTTGATATTATTTGAAGTTGTATTTTGCCATATTATCAAAAAATTATAGTTTACAAAGGACAACAAAGAATAGAAAAGAGAAAGAGGAAGGTTTATTTATGATCAAACCATTTAATCAACACATAGTACTTAAACAGCATAAATCACTTGCATTTGGAGAACTGAACAAAAATCAGGTTGAAATATTTAATGTTCAAGGAGGTTTTCCTGTTAACAAAAGTGGAGTAGCTGAAAACCCTATAGCTTATCAAGGAGAAGTTGGCGGAAGTTGCTGGGGAGGGCAGTTAACATATACAAACAGTGCCGCAGCCGCCTTAAAAGAATTCACTGATACAGATAAAGTATTCGTTGCAGGGCAAAAATTTAATATTCCTGAACGTGCGGTACAACCTTTTGGAAAGGACTACGAAGTAGCTAACAATGGGGTCGCCTACGTACGACAATCATTAACTGATCAGAATAAATATATCGATAAAGAGGAAACCAGTAAAGATGGAAATAAAAATGTATTTTATGAAACTCTTACTAAGCCCTATATAGAAAAAATTCAAGAAACAATTCAGACAAAAACAGGTAAAAAAGGTGTATATGCAGGTAATGTTATTGGAGGATATATTGACGGCTATCTCGCAATTAGACATAACGATGACGTTTTAAAGGATAAAAAAGAAAAAAATATGCCGCATAATGTTTGGATATTACATTCAGCAGGTGGTCCAAAGTTTAAGAATATGCTAATAAAACGTGCAAAAGCTAATTTAGTTAATCATATAGCAAACGCTAAAGAAAAAAGCCCAAGAAAGATAACTGAAAGCATTGTAAAAAGATATGCTAATGAACTCTTAAATGATCATAAATATGAATTTCCATCCAGGTTATTGGCCGAAAAAATAGCTTTTACCGATCCCACTACCAAAGTTGTTGTTAATTCACCATACGAAATAAAAGAACAAATAAATGCATATCCCTATAAAGGAGAAACGGAAGGTGTTAATAATATTGATCCTGAAAAAATTAACGTTATAACGCCTGGAGTTGATAAAAAAAGATTTTTAAGGAGCTCAGAGACAGAGGGACATATTAATAATGCAATGAAGGCTTTCAACAAGCGTTATGAATTGGATATTCCTGAAAAGCGCCGAAGTCTCAACAATATATTAACAGTTGGACGCTTGGATGAAAAGAAAAATTTTCATGGTGTAATCAATGCATTTGCTGAATCTAAGAAGCTTAGAGATAAGGCAAACCTTGTACTTGTTATTAATGGAAAAGATAGTGGAGTTAACTACTTAGAAATCGCACAAAGCTTATTTAAACAGGTCAATAATAATCAAATTAGTCTAAAAAATGCAGAACTACGACTAAAAGATAATGGTATTAGCAATACTGACTATTTAATGGAACTGGGAAGAATTGTAAACCAAAATGAAGATAAGCTTAAAGGAACAATTACATGTATATCTCTACCTAATGCAAATGAGTTTGGAGGTCTTCATATTGGACTGGGAGAAGAAGGTAAAACCATTGGTGGTTTAAATTCTACTCAAGAACCTTACGGACTGGTTCCTGCTGAGCAAAATCTTGCCGGTATACCCGGCCCTGTCGCCAAAACCGCGGGTGTTTATGCGGAACTTGAAAAGGATAATTTAACTCCGGGGTTTGACCCTAATGATCCAAATGATATAGCAAACGCTTATATTAAAATGATAGACAATAAAGATAAGTATGCAAAATCTTTAAAAGACTGGGCTGAAGGTAAAACCTGGGAAAGCTGGTGTAATAAAGTGCTTAATTTAGCAAAAAAGGGTGACGATATCTCTTTTAAAGAGGTTAAAGAAAAGCATCCGGTTATTTACTCCAATCCCATTGATTATACATCCAAAGAATTTGTAAATAAGGGTAAAGATATGGTACTAAAAGCTACTGAGGAAGAACTGGCAAAAGGCAAAGAAGGTGCATTTAATACAGTTTTTGAAGAAGTTGAAACATTATTGAATAAAAAAGTTACTCAAGATGCTACGATATACAGTAATGTAGTGAATGCTTTCCCTCTTGGAAGAACTAAAAGTATCCCTACCAGCGCATAATAGTTTTATAGTCTAAACTATTTTAAATTTAAAAACGAATGGCTCATAATTAAATCCTCCTTTCTTTTTGACAACATTGTCATTCAGGAGGATTCTTTATTTCAAATCTATTTTTTATTTCCTAAATTTCTTGTTTAATTTAACTTAAATTGGTAGTGGTCAGTTAAGTACTGATGCTTACAAGTAAACTCAAATTATATCAAAAGCTTACAGCGATGACATAAGAAAGGTGATGACCCACACACACACCATCCCACCCTTAAATTAACTATACCAAGAATTTGTAACAATCTCCATTAACTCCTGGTTGTTTTTTACATCATCGACGGAATCAACGGACAAGCCTTGAATGTCGGCATAGCTGTTTATATTTTGAATAATCCTGTTAATATCATTACTATCAAGGTATTCACCATTGGATAGCTGTATTTTATATATTTCATAGGTATTTGGATTGTTATATTGATCAGCTAACTTTATTTGATGACTTCCAGCTGTAGTACCATAGTCAACTATCAGAATATTTGTACTATCCGTGAAAATGGCAACCTGATCTTTTGATACTGTTGACTCCAAGCTGATAAGCTCTTTTTCATTAGAGGAAAAATCCATAAGAGAATAATGTTCAAGATTTCTTTGAATTCTACTACCGTTTGGAAGCTGTCCAACACCATTAGTCCAGGCATCATTGATGAAGTCCATAACTATAGAATTGTTAAGCACATCTTGAATGCTGTTTATGCTTG
>JANQHM010000159.1 GCA_028282645.1 Candidatus Gastranaerophilales bacterium | reverse complement strand
GGTTTTCTGCTGCGGAAGGCTTTAGCTTCCTTTATTTCTTCCAGTTGTTTTATTATATCATTTGCAAAGAACTGGACATCAAGGTTAAGCCATTCCATTTTTTCTATGAGAAACTTGCTCCAGCCTCCTGTACGCATTATGTGCATATATTCCTTGCCTACTATATCAAATCTCATTTCTGTGGTTTTTATCATCTCAAGAAAGCGGCCTTTAAGGTGGCCGAGGCTATAATTTTTGGCAAAACGTCGTAGTATGACAATTTCGTTGCGCAGTCTGTAGTACAGGAATGCTGCGTACTTGTCATTATCCTTTTGGGAATTATCTTCGGTTTTTACTGCTTTGTTTTCCAATTCAAAACACCTTAAATTTTTGTGACAAAATTCAATCTAATATAATTATTATTTATTTAATATATATTATAGCAGTTCAAAAAATTTATTTCACGATTCATTTTGGATTTTGCGAAAAATGGACTATTTTGTTAAATTATTGTTACATTTTAATTTAAATAATAAGAATTTATCCAAAAATTCACCTTAATGCATTCAAAGCCTAATAAAGTATCAACTAAAATACAAAAAAGATATAGCCTAGTATACTGAAGTTAAAAGCGGAAATAATCATTATAGGTACTATAATATGTCTGTATTCAATTAATTTTTCATACACAAATCTAAATATATAAGTCATATATTTTTCCTTCTTCTCTCAAATATAGCCAATTTGGCGATAGTCATCACTTCTTTTTAAGGAATTAATAAAAATTTTTTATACTATCACTCTTTGGTGATGGTCATCACCTTTCTTATGTTATCGCTGTAAGCTTTTGATATAACTTGAGTTTACTTGTAAGCATCAGTGCTCAACTGACCACTACCCAATCTTTTACATACTGGAAAGTAAGTTAAAGTTGCATTTATGTAAGTAATTATATTTATTGCACAAGAATTTTATATAGCTCTGTTGAATGATATTGTAATCTTTGTTATAGCCCAGCTTGATTAAGATAATTGGTAAAATCGAGTTATATAAAGTGATTTATAATTTATATTAAATAAATATAAAGTCCGACAAAATGAAAATTTATTAAAATTCTTTAAGCAAGCTTTATAATTAGTAAGATAGGCTTAATAATATAGAATTTTATTATAGAATTCTATGTTATGTTTTTTTACAAAATTTCTGTTAAATTTAAAAAAAAGTAAATCAGATTTAATATTTATTACCGGTTATCAATTAAATGTCAGATTACTCTAATGAAAATTTTGAAATAAAAAAAGCAACTAGCCAGGATATACAAAAGATACGGCCGTATCTGAATAAATTTAGGCTGGATAGTCATGACTTAAATACTGAAAATTTTTACATAGCTGTTATTAAGACAGGTTTAGCAGCATTTGGCAGAGTTAAAGTATATGGAAAAGTAAACGAAATTTGCTCTGTTGGAGTTTTAAAAGAATACAGAAACATAGGACTAGGTAAGGCCATTATAAAACATTTAATTAACATATCAGAGACAAATGAACTATGGGTGGTTACTAAAATACCGGAGTACTTTGAGCAATTTGGCTTTAAAATTACGAAAAAACCACCTGATGAGCTTGTATGTAAAACAAAAAATATTTGTAATTATTACCTGGCTGATGAATCGACGGTTAATTATATGAAAAAAATCTTCGATTAAAAATAATCAGAATTAACAGTTGAAAAAATTTTTCAATCTTGTATAATAAAAATAAAAAAGAATTATACTCGTCGGGTTTTTACTCGATTCTAATGACAGGCTTAAGCCTGTCGTTTGCGTTTTATTAGTTTTTGGTATAATTAACTTGTTGTTTAGCTATAAAGGTTTAGTTATTTGAGTAATAAAGTCAAAGTTTTAGCATTAATAGATGGGTTTAATTATTATCATAAACTTGATAAATATCAAAAAAATAATAATATTTGTGTAAAATGGCTTAATTATTATAAGTTAATAAATGATGCAGTGCTATGCCAAGCATTTATGACAAAGTTCATTAAATCTTGGTTATTTTTCACATCTTTTATGCGCTGGATAAGATTAATACTATTTAGTAACTCTTAAGCAAGAATACTTTACGGATACTGCCTAATTACTGTTTAAATCTTAACAAAATAAAAACATAACAAATGGTTTAAAATATTGGTACTAATCGCAAATTAATTGATTTGATCGAATATTGCAAACATTGGCAAATACATACCAACAATTACAGCACCGATCATACCGCCCAGTACAACCATCATAAGCGGTTCTATCAGTGAAGTAAGGGCCTCAACGGTTCTTTCGATTTCAGCATCATAAAAGTCAGAAACCTTGCTAAGCATATTGTCCAATTCACCGGTTTCTTCTCCAACTGAAATCATAGATGTAACCATCGGTGGAAATAAAGGTGATTCTTCAAGCTTGGAATATAAAGCACCACCTTGCTTAATTTCTTCGTATACTTCACCTACGCTTCTTGAAAGTACAGCATTACCCGATGATTCCTGTACAATTTCCAGTGAAATCAATATAGGAACCCCGCTTCTAATAAGTGTACCAAGTGTCCTGGTAAATCTTGCAACGGCAACTTTTTGCAATAACTGCCCAAATAAAGGTAATTTAAGTGTAAAGGCATCAATTACATATTTACCTTTTTCAAATGAATATATCTTTTTAAATGACCATACTAAACAAATAATGCCGGCAATAAATACAAGGGACCAGTATGACCTCAATAATTCACTAATATTTATTAAAAACTGCGTGTATGCCGGCAGCTCACCGCCCAGCTTGGAGAAAATTTGCGAGAATTTAGGAAGAATAAACGTTAACATAACAACAAAAATAATTACAGCTAAAACAGTAACAACAGTAGGATAAGTAAGGGCTGATTTTATCTGGGCATTTAGCCTTGCTTTATCTTCCATAAACGCAGCAATTCTCATTAATACATCATCAAGAATACCGCCTGTTTCACCGGCCTTTATCATACTTATAAACAATTTATCAAAAACATCCGGATATTGAGAAAAAGCATCTGATAGTGAAGATCCCTGCTCGAGGTTTTCTTTAACTTCTCTCAAGATATTCTTAAGCTTAAGGTTTTCGCATTGTTCAGAGAGAATAGTCATTGCCCTAAGCATTGCAACACCGGAGTTCACCAATGATGAAAACTGTCTGCAAAAAATAACTTTATCTTTTAAGGACACTCCCGCAAATTTTGCAAATACGCTGTCTAGCTCAAAGTTTAATAAATCAGCGGCTTTGCTTTCTTCTTTTAATTCAATTATCCATAATCCTTTTTGCAAGAGCTGTTCTCTGGCAATTGTAACGTTTTCGGCATAAAAGCCTTTTTCGCTTATCATGTTGCCTTTTTCATCTCTTGCTTTGTAAGTAAATTTTTGCATAAAACCACTCCTATGTTGTGGTGATGGTCATCACCTTTTTCAGGTACCCATTACAAGTTCTGATATAGTATTATTGAAAAAGGGTGATAGTCATCACCTTTTAAAATGTTATCCACAGCTATTTGTGCAAAATATATATATTTATACAGGTGCATTACCCAGCATTCTTTTTAGATCTTCAGGACGACTGGTTTTTGATATAGCGTCCTCATAAGTTATTGATTTTTTCTGATAAAGATCTCTTAATGTATTTTCTAATGTTTGCATTTTTTGAGCACCACCTGTCTGTATAGCAGAATAAATTTGTGCTGTTTTACCTTCTCTAATTAAGTTAGCAATCGCAGGAGTTACTACCATTATTTCTTGAGCGAGTGCCCTGCCTTTTTTCTGTCCGTTGCGGTCAAGTTTGGGTACTAATGTCTGACTAAATACAGCAACTAAACTGTTAGACAGCTGCACCCTGATTTGTTGCTGCTGTTCTGCCGGAAATACGTCAACAATACGGTCAACTGTTTGACTGGCAGAAGATGTGTGCAGTGTGCCCATAACAAGGTGACCTGTTTCAGCTGCTGTTAGTGCTAAAGAAATAGTTTCAAGGTCACGAAGCTCACCAACCAATATAATATCAGGATCTTCACGCAGAGCAGCCCTTAATGCATTACTAAAACTTCTGGTATCCTGTGCTAACTCACGCTGGTGCACAATGCAGCGTTTTGATGTATGTAAAAATTCAATAGGATCTTCAATCGTTAATATATGTTCTTTTCTGGTTTGATTAATATGGTCAATCATAGTAGCAAGAGTTGTAGACTTACCACTACCGGTAGGTCCTGTAACCAAAATTAAACCTCTTGGCCTTTCCGCAATTTCTTTAACTACAGAAGGTAAACCAAGCTGTTCAAAACTTGGTACTTCTGAGTTAATTGTACGCAGAGCTGCCGCGTAGTTTCCTCTTTCTTTATATACATTAACACGAAATCGTCCTAAACCAAAAACACCGTAACTACAGTCTAGTTCCCAGTTTTGTTCAAGATTTCGCCTTTGTTCATTATTTAACATACTAAAAATTAATCGTTGCACATCTTCTTTAGTAAGAGGCGGATGATCTGTCCTGATAAGTTTACCGTCAACCCTGATTACAGGAGGTAAACCTACTGATATATGTAAATCACTTCCCCCTTTTTGAAATACTATTTGTAATAACTCTTCAAGTAACATTAAAGTAAACTCCTCTGTATTATTATTTATTCAAGTTTAATTCTGCTAACCTGCTATAACACCAGGGACATTCGTTCATTTCTAATGCTATATCACCATTACAGGTTAGACAAATTGATTCAGTAATAGTTTCCATTAAATTAAATCCGCATTTTGCACAATTTGACCAGCCTTCTTGAAGTATTGTTTTACATTTAGGACAAGTCTTTTTAAGCTCATGCTGACAAAACGGACATTTATAAAATTCTTCACCAACAGGTTTGCTACAATTAGGACACATTGATGATTGCCCTTCAGAGGTAAATGTAACCCTAATAACTTCTTCCAGGGTTGTTTGCCCTTCACGTGCTATATCCAAGCTATATTCAAGCAGTGTTTTCATACCAGCCTGTTGAGCTTGATATTTTAAAATAGCAGTATTTACACCTTTAGAGATACAGTCACGCAATTCATCTGTAACCTTCATTACTTCATAAACACCAACACGACCTTTATATCCAGTGTTATTGCACTTATCACATCCTTTAGACCTGTAATAGGTTTTGTTGGGAAAATTTTCAACTCCAAGGTATTTAAGCATTTCCATATCGGGTTCATATGCCTCTTTGCAGTTAGGGCAAATACGGCGCAAAAGTCGCTGTGCGATAATGCCTATAATAGAACTGGAAATAAGAAACGGTTCAATATCCATTTCTTCAAGCCTCATAATAGAGCTTGGCGCATCATTAGTATGAAGTGTGGTAAATACAAGGTGACCTGTTAAAGCTGCCTCAATAGCTATTTTAGCGGTTTCTTTGTCCCTTGTTTCACCAACCAACATTATGTCAGGGTCTTGTCGTAAAAATGCTTTTAATATTTTGGCAAAATCCATGCCAATTACCTTATTAACCTCAGACTGGGTTATACCGTCAAGATCGTATTCAATAGGATCTTCTGCCGTAGATATATTAACCTGTGGTGTATTTCTTTCGCTTAAAGCACTGTATAAAGTTGTAGTTTTACCGCTGCCTGTAGGCCCTGTAACAAATATAATACCGTATGGACGACTTATCATTTCTCTGACCAGCTCTAATATTTCCGAGTTAGTTATTAACTGGTCTAGCCCCAGAGAAATATTAGATTTATCCAGAATCCTCATAACTATTTTTTCGCCAAACTTGCTAGGCAGAGTTGATACCCTAAAGTCAACTACTTTATTTGACATTTTAACTCTTATACGTCCGTCCTGGGGTAGCCTTCTTTCTGATATATCAAGCTCAGACATGATTTTATATCTTGATATAATAGAATTTTGAATTTTTTTAGGAAGAATCTTATATATACTAAGCACGCCGTCAAGCCTGTACCTGACTTGCAATTCTTTCTCCCGCGGTTCTATATGGATATCACTAACTCCTCTTTTTATTGCGACACCCAGAATACTATTGGCAAGCTGAATAATAGGCGCTTCCTGTGCTGAATTCATTAAGTCAGAAATATCATCAGATATATTAGTATCTGCCTGTTCCACTTCAATTCCAATCGAAGATATTAATTCATCAGTATCTTGTTCAATTTCTTGATTTACGGATTCTTTTTTTGCAAATTTACTATTAAAGTAACTGTCAAATTCATCTTCAAATATAACTACTTTTTTTATCTTATAATCTTTAAAATTATTATTTTGTAATCTAAAATTAATATCCTGATCCGCCACAAGGTTATCAGGGTCGGTCATTGCAAGCGTAAACATATTTCCGCTTTGACCAAGCGGTAAAAATTTATGATTTTTTATTAAATCCAAAGAAAAGACATTAATTAGATCTTCATCAATTTCGGCATTGGCAAGCTCAATAAAAGCTACTCCGTATTGCAGCTCTAATAAGTCTTTTAACTGATTGCTCAGATCATTTTTATCCAGGCTTGTTGTTTCGCAAATCAGATCCAGAAACGGCTTGTCAGATTTACTTTTTTTCTCGTTTATTATGCCTAATTGATCTTTATTTAATATTTGAGCTTCCAGCAAAAGCTCGTTAAGTAAGTTTTTTCTGCTTGACATTTATTAATCCTTACTTATTAAATTTTCTATTTCGTTAATAGTATTTGATATTTTCACTGTTGATTCAGGGGCAAATCCTAAAATAAGTAATTGTTGTTCCTTTTTAGATATTGCTAAAGTTTCTTTATCACAACTTAAAATAATGTGCTTTAGAGTGCCTTTCAGTATATTCATAAGGAATACTCTCAAATTGTCATATATAGCAGTTGATACAGTGATGTATTTTTTGACATTTTCTTCATTATATATATTAACTACAGTTTTATTGTTGCTAGTTAATATTGCTCTGGTAAGCCCGTGTGTTTGTTGCATGGAAGGATAATCAGACTCAGTAATACTTTGTTTATTCATGAATATTTCGGACTGATTAAAATTAAGTATATTCAAGTCATTAGCAAAACTTAAATAAAATATTTGATCATTTAATTTGTTTATAGAAATTGTCTGATCTTCAAAAACAAAGAAAATTCTTTGAGGAAACAAACCAAGCTGAGCTAAATAATTTTGTACAATAAGATATATTCCGGAACCCAGCGCACAACAGGTTTGTTCTTTTCTTTTATTTTCAAAATAACTCGCAATAATAAAACCGTTTTGTTCTACTATTGCCATATCTTTAATTTGCGGATAATCCACTTTTAATTTATTAAAGGACTCATAGATTTCTATACCTTTATTCATTGAAACAACTTTGGTATTACCGGTATCACAGCCGATCTGCTGCATAATTTCATTTATTTGTATAACGTTTTCAACATCACGCTGATTCACTAATAATTTAGCAATTGATGCAATGGAACCTTGAGCTTCTTCTTCCTCATCTTCAACTTCAACTACTCTAATATTTCCGGATATTTTAAGCCCGTCAGACTCTTCCTCTTCTTCATCAGAATAATCTTCAAACTCATAAACTTTCACCATCCCGTCCGATTCTGTACTTTGCTGCTGCTGAGGTGTTGGTGGTGTAGCTACAGGTTTTTCCTGAACTATTTTACTTTGACTATTTTGATTATCCCCTAATTCAAGATCAGGCAATTCTTCAAGTGGTGCTAACGGTACTTCTTCTAACAGGTTTGCGTTTTTTTTAGTTTCAGTGCTTTCTTTCAAAAATTCATCTTGTTTTACTGCCTGCTTGGGTATTTCCTCATCAACAGTTCCGTAGATGGATTCGGCTGTAGGTTCTTCTGCCGGTTCATCATTTGCAGCTTCATTGGTGTCACTTATTTCTACAATCTTTTCTTTTTTCACTTCTTCCGGTTTAGCTGCGGGTGGAGTAATATGTTCACTGCGCTCGATAGTTTTAGGTGTTGACTCTTGTTCAATCGTAGGATTTATAGCTTGTGTAGTTGTTGTATCAGAATCATCTGTTTCTCCCCCGGAAGAAATTATTTCTTGAATACTTATTTCAGTTTGTGACTTTTGGGTAATAGAAATTTTAGATATAGCCACACTAAACAAATATGCAAGAGTTGCTGCAATATAATTTAATTCTATAACAAGATTTGAATCAATTAAAAAGCTTTTATTTATTATAATATAAGGAATAAATAGTAATAAAAAGAAAATAAGCAAATTTATAACTGACAAAAGCAAAACAAAATTGGTCCTGGCCTTGGAATACATAACTAAATTTATTATTAAATAAAACGTAATCCCGCCTATAAGAAGCATTGGCAGTGCCAAAATTATAGAATGGGTTTGTAAAAAATTATAAACTAAGTAGCTAGAGGCTAAACCCAAAATTAATATAAAAAAAGAGATTTTTATTTTATTTGCTTCTAATTTGTACATTTTACACCCATACTATTCATCCATAATCATTAAAGTGGTGACAGTCATAGCTTATATTACTACTATAAAAATATTATCTAATTTTAGATATTTATGTATCATCTAAAACTGTTATTTTGTAAAGTGGCTAAAAAAACTAACTAATTTGAGTTGTATGAATGGAGAACTTTTATTATTAATAAAATAATACAATTAAAGTATATAGCAAGTATATCTTTAGTTATATTATCGTTTTTTTATCAAAATTGCAAGACTAAAAATATCGTTTTTTCTTTTTTTAATTTAAAAAATATGTAGTATAAAATAATATTATGTTTAAGAGTCCGATTAAAATATTGCTTTATAAACTCTTTCCGACCTTGTATTTCAAAAAAATGAAGTATCGTATAGAGGGGCAGTGCTCCAGGTGCGGAGATTGTTGCAGATTTATTTATTGTACAGGTCCTTTTGCAGCGTTGGACTTTAAGCTTATGGCATTGATTTTTCCCAAGTATAAAAGATTTAAAGCTATTGGCAGGGATCAGCACGGTAATTTAATAATTACTTGTAGCCTGATAAAAGAAGATAATTTGTGTCCTGACTACGAAAACAGGCCGCGAATGTGTCGTAATTACCCTGAAAAAGTTTATGCAGGCGGAAATCTTTATCCTAAGTGTACTTATAGGGCAATATGTGAGAAAGATTTCAAGAGCTACATGCAGAGCTTAAGCTAAATCCTGACCAATCTCCAGAGTTGACTCCCTGAAAGGTAACATCTGCATTTAGATAATGATATTGTGACGAAAAGCTCTGTTTAGTGTCTCCTCTCTCAATTATAATCATAAAAAATAAATTTATTATTTATTTTACAATGTAATCTCTTAATTTAAAAGATGAATTTTATTTATTTTCTGTATTAAAAATTTATCTTTATCATATTCATAAATTTAGTAAACAAATGTAACAACTTTATATATATCGTGAAATATTTTAAAAAATATGATACCATATAAATAGTATAGAAATAGGATGTATTTAAAAGTGAATTCAGCACATTATGTTAAAATGTTTTTGATTACTTTGTGGAATATGATAGTATTCTTCTGTCCGCTTATTTCTCAAAGTAATGCTGTGGAGCATAAAAAACTATTCTTTTCTTTATTTGTAAGTAATTTTGATTTTTTGAATATAATATATAAAAATATAAAAGAATTTATAAAAATAAAAGTCTCAAAACAACGCAAAAATAATACTGTATCGAAATGTACTTATAATAATAATTATTATTATTATTATGCATTAAACAGAATTAACATCTTTAACACTGCAATAAATTGCACGCTAAAAGGCGTGAATTTGTTATACACTAAGGGTTTAAAGGCTGTGTTAGCCGCGCAGAATTTAATTTCAAAAAAGCACTATATTCGCATACAGGATAAGTGTGCCTTTTTGTACCCTCACCTGCTCTAATCTTCCCTTAAAGGGTTAAAAAAATTTTTACTCTCTCTAGGGCTAAGGGAGGGGGGATTGATAATGGTTTATTATTCCGGGTTGTTTTTTATAATTTTTTTAAAATTAAAATATAATTTTTTTAAAAGTTTATACAAAAGTATGATGAAGTTTTATTGAATTTAAGCGATTATATATCTACAATATAAAATTTAAATAAAATAAATTTGGTAACATATACTAACTCTAAAATACTTTTCAGATTCTTTAATAATGAAAGATTGTGATATGCAAAAACTAAAGGATCCTGCTCAAGCTCAGGCATATTTAAATGCATCTCTGGAATTATTTTTTAAAGACAATGATTTTCAAGCCTTTTATGGGAGTTTAGAAGAAATAGTTAAAGCAAAATATACTATTGCTGATTACTCTGAGCTTTCAGGCATAGACAGAGAGCACTTATATAAAATATTTAACAATGAAGCAAACCCTCACTTTAATACAATTACTAAAATGCTTAAGACCTTAGGCTTTAAGCTGGAAATTATTAAGTTAAATTCTGAAAATCAATTGATATCAAAAGATAAAGATCCCCTCAACGATGCATACTTAAAATTTTTCCAAAATACACTGGAAGAATGGAAGTTAGAAGAAGACGATAATCTTATTCTTTAAGCCTTTATTACAGTTTTTTAGCCCCCCAATTATTAATAAAAATTAATAATTGTCTTTTGGTAAGATTGTAATACCGTATTGCAGTATGCTATAATATTTAAAAATATAGTGGAGGTTTAATTTTATGGCTATTGCAAAATTAACCAAAAAATTTCAAGCAACTATACCGGTAGAAATTAGAAAATTTCTGGATTTAACTCAAGGCGATAGAATTGACTTTGAAATATACGACAATCAAGTAGTTGTGAGAAAGTTGCCTGCTCTTGATTTTGAATACTTGCAATCTATTGAAAGTACTTTGGAAGAATGGAATTCAGATGAGGATAACGAAGCCTATAATGATTTATGACACTTGGGATGTTATTACAGTACCATTTCCTTTTACAGATAAAAATATTACTAAAAAAAGACCTGCATTAATCATAAGTAAATCTGAGTATTATTTAAAAACAGGCAATTTAATATTAACTATGATTACAACTGCTAAAAACAGTAGTTGGTATATAGATTTTAAAATCAAAGATTTAAGTACTACCGGATTAACAACACCCTCAAAAGTACGGTTTAAAATTTTTACTATTGATGGTAGGTTAATATTTAAGAAGATAGGCTATTTGTCGGAGTTTGATAAAGACAATGTAAAAAAAGGCTTGTTGAATACTATTGATTCAGATTAACGGTAGTGGTCAGTTGAGTACCGATGCTTACAAGTAAACTTAAGTTATATCAAAAGCTTACATTGATGACATAAGAAAGGTGATGACCATCACCAGATTAACTAGGACAGGACAGCAAGGCAATAGCATGGATAGCAAAGAATACTATATGCAATGCGCCATAGACTTGGCAGAAAATGGAATAAAACAAAACGAAGGCGGACCGTTTGGGGCAATAATCGTAAAAAATGGTAAAATAGTGGGTAAAGGTAACAATAGAGTAATTAGCACAAACGACCCCACAGCACATGCTGAAATAGTAGCAATAAGAGATGCCTGCACTAATTTAGAAAGCTTTGACTTATCAGGCTGCGAAATATATACATCCTGCGAGCCTTGCCCAATGTGCCTAAGTGCTATTTATTGGGCAAATATATCTAAAATATATTATGGCAATACCCGTAAAGATGCGGCTAATATTGGATTTAGAGATGATTTTCTCTTTGAGGAGATTAAAAAAATAATTGAAAATCGAAAAATTCCTACAGAAAATCTTTTAAGGGAGCAGACAATTAAAACCTTCAAAAGCTGGCAGCAAAAGAAGGATAAGACCCGTTATTAACTTGAAATAACTTTTAATACCTATTATTTGGGTTTAATTTAATAAATATTTTTGATTTTATATTTGAAGATATAAATATCACCCGTTAGTATAAACAACGGAAGTATTGCTCATCCGTCATGAAATATTAAGATACTGCCTGTACCACTTTAGTACGGGGAATATTATGAAACAAAGTAAATTACAATGGTATGTCAACAGATTGTCAGTAATGGGTTTACCTGAAATAACCCATAGAGTATTTTCAAAGAGTAAAGAGTTCTGCGTTGTTTCCAGCAAAAAAAATCTGGAAAATTATGATGTTTCCCTGATAAATTACGGAAAATTTTTGCTGGAAGAAAAAGACCTGCAGGCAATTACTATATTTTACAATTATAATAACAATTTAAAAGCAAAAATTATTGATAAAGCTAATAGTGTCTTAAATCATGAGTTTAGCTTTTTTAATTTAAATAAAGTAAATACAGGTGAAAATATAAAATGGAATATGGACTATTCCACCATGAAGTCCTGTCCGGTTAACCTGTATAATAAGCTTAATTATCGTGATAGCCATATAATAGGTGATATCAAATATATTTGGGAACTAAACCGTTTTCTGCATTTTTATCCCTTGCTGGAAGCATATACAATCACGCGAGATAATCGTTATGCAGATGAAATAATCAGCCAAATCTATAATTGGATAAACAGTAATCCCTATTTAATGGGCATAAACTGGACGAGTGCGTTAGAGCTTTCAATAAGATTAATCTCCTGGTCTTTTGCAATAAATACATTAAAGCTGTCAGGGTATAAAATACCTGAAATTGTTATGCTTGAATTGCTTAACAGTATTTATCAACATACACACTACATAAATAATCATACTTCAGCTTACTCTTCTGCCAATAATCATTTAATAGGCGAAGCTGCCGGCTTATGTACAAGCGGCTGCCTATTCAACTTTGGTCCAATATCCAAAAAATGGCGAGAAAAAGGTCTTAAAATTTTACTCAATGAATTAGATAAGCAGTTTTTTAATGACGGCATGAACAAAGAGCAGGCACTTGCATATCATTGTTTTTCACTTGATTTTTATATTTTATCCTTTTTAATTCTGGAAAAAAACGGGCATAAAATATCCCCAAAGGCTTGGGATAAAATAAATAAAATAATAGACGTACTTATGACATTTTCTGATAATAATTTAAATATACCTAATATAGGCGATAGTGATGACGGCTATGTTACCGGTTTTATTACGGATTATAAGGAAAATATTTTATCTTTATTTAATTCAGGGGTAATTTTATTTAACTCTTCTGAATATAAATATAAGACAAAAGAAAAATTAGATAATAAAAACTTATGGTACTTTGGTGCGGAAGCAATAAGTAAGTACAATACCGTTAAACCTCAAAAGCCCCTTGAAAAATCAAAATTCTTAATGAACAGCGGATATTATATTTTTAATCATGATAATATAAAAGCTTATTTTGATATCGGCAAATTAGGATTCTTATCTATTGCAGCGCATGGTCATGCTGATGCGCTTTCATTTTGCTTAAACGTTAACGACACCGAGTTTTTAATAGATCCCGGTACCTATGCATACCACTCTAAAAAGGAATGGAGAAATTATTTTAAGGGTACTGCCGCACATAATACAATAATGGTAGATGATCTCAATCAATCGGAGATAGGCGGTAATTTTTTATGGCTAAAAAAAGCAAGTATATATCTTGAAAAAATGATCTCAAATAATAATTTGGAATATATCAGAGCCTGGCATGACGGCTACATTAAGCAAAAAGCGAAAGTAAAACATCAAAGAGAAGTGTTATTTGTAAAATCAGGATATTTTATAATAGTTGATCGCCTATATACAGAAAAGAAAATCAATAAATACTGCCTGAATTGGCATTTAAATGAAAATTGTGAAGTACAAAAGACTTCTAATTACTATGAAATAAATCAAAATAGTCATAAAATTAAAAAATATATTTTTTCTACGGCTTCACATAAAACCAATATTATAAAAGGCGCGCAAAATCCAATGTACGGATGGGTATCAAGAAGCTTCGACATAAAATTACCCACTAATACAATTAATTCATTTGTAAAATCTGATAAAAATATAATGTTTATAACTGTTATAGATTGTAAAAACTATATACAGTCAGCAGAATTAAAAAATAATATATTAAGAATCAATATAAACAACAAAATTAAAAATTATGAATTGAATGATTATCTTAAATAAAGGAATTACTCATGAAAATAAGCATCTTTGGACTTGGCTATGTAGGTTGCGTTAGTGCAGGCTGTTTAGCTAAAAACGATCATAAAATTATTGGGGTGGATGTTGACAAACATAAGATAGAACTTATTAATAATGGCATTCCTACAATAGTAGAAAATCAAATAGACGAACTGATTTTAAACGCAAGAAACTCCCGGCTCCTTGAAGCTGCGAATGATACCTTATACGCAATAATAAACACGGATATTTCTATTATTTGTGTAAGCACACCGGCTACAGAAAGTGGCCAGCTAAATCTGAATAATATTTACAAGGTAGCTGAAAACATCGGAAGAGCACTGACTCAGAAAAAATCCTTCCATACTATTGCAATCAGAAGTACGGTTCCGCCGGGAACCGGTGTCAATGTGACAAGTATTATTGAACAAGTTAGTAATAAACAAAGAAATATAGACTTTGCAATAGTTTCAAACCCTGAATTTTTAAGAGAAGGAACAGCTGTAAAGGATTATTTCAACCCGGCTTTTACCCTTTTGGGTTCTGATTGTGATAATGCATTAGAAATAATGTCAAAAATTTATAATGATATCAATGCACCTATTGTAAAAACAAACTTTCATAGCGCAGAAATTATAAAATACGTAAATAACAGCTTCCATGCACTAAAAATAACTTTTGCCAACGAAGTCGGAAACATCTGTAAAAACTTAAATATAGACAGTCATGAAGTTATGAACTTATTATGCCTGGATAAAAAATTAAATATATCTCCGTATTATTTAAGGCCTGGATTTGCTTACGGCGGCTCTTGCCTGCCAAAAGACCTTGGCGCACTTGTAAACATATCAAAAGGCTTGAATATAGAAACTCCCGTTATAAATAATATTGCTCGAAGCAATGAAGTACAAAAGGATACAGCCCTAAAAGAAATTCTAAAAACAGGAAAGAAAAAAATAGGTGTTCTAGGCCTAAGCTTTAAGGCAGGCACGGATGATCTGAGAGAAAGTCCTATAGTTGAAATAGTAGAAAGACTTATAGGTAAAGGATATGAAATTAGAATATACGATAATCACGTTCAGCTTTCAAGGTTAATGGGCAGTAACAAAAGCTATATCGACAGCAGACTCCCTCATTTATCAAAACTACTATACAATCTGAACGATGTTATTGATAGCTCAGAAGTTATTGTTATATCTAACAATGAAGATGAATATCAAGAAATTTTTGAGTATTCAAATAATCAAACTACTAACTTAAGTGAAAAAACAATTATTGACCTTGTAAAAATCAAACACGACAAAGAACTTATTGGAGAATACAATGGCTTATGCTGGTAAAATACTTATAATCGTAGAAAATTTGCCGGTGCCCTTTGACACCAGAGTTTGGCAAGAAGCCAATGCACTAACAGAAGCCGGCTATAAAGTCAGTATAATCTGCCCAAAAGGAAAAGGTTATAATAAAAGTTATGAGCTGATTCATGATATATCAATTTATCGGCATCCAATGCCAAATGAGGGTTCAGGTGTAGCGTCATACCTTATTGAATATAGCTGTGCTTTGTTTTGGGAATTAATTTTGGCCGTAAAAATACTTTTTAAAGAAGGTTTTGATGTGCTACATGCCTGCAACCCTCCTGATAATATTTTCTTAATAGGTATATTATTTAAATTAGTCGGTAAAAAGTTTGTATTTGACCACCACGATATAAATCCCGAGCTCTACGAAGCAAAATTTAATAAAAGGGGATTTCTTTATGATATATTGGTTTTATTGGAAAAATTAACATATATAACCTGCGATATATCAATTGCAACAAACGAATCTTATAAAGAAATTGCAATTAAAAGAGGCGGGATGAAACCGGAAAATGTCGTTATAGTAAGAAGCGGTCCTGACCTTACAAGAATTAAAGTGCAACCTCCAATTTCAGCTCTTAAAAAAGGTAAAAAGTTTATGGTAGGCTATCTTGGTGTAATAGGCAAGCAAGAAGGCCTTGATTATTTAATTAATGCGGCAAATTATCTTTTAAAAGAAAAAAATAGAGATGATATTTTATATTGTATAATTGGCAGCGGTCCATACTTAAATGATCTAAAAGCCCATTGCAATAAACTTGACCTTGATGAGCATATTATATTCACAGGCAGAATACCGGATAAAGAAATGCTTGAATACCTAAACACTGCAGATATATGCGTAAATCCGGATGAATATAATGAAATGAATGATAAGTCCACAATGAATAAAGTATTGGAGTATATGGCTCTAGGCAAGCCTATTGTACAGTTTGACTTAAAAGAAGGGCGTTATTCCGCACAAAGTGCGTCATTATACGCAAATAATAATGATTATAAAGACCTTGCCGAAAAGATAATTTATTTATTAGATAACCCTGAACTCAGAAAAGCAATGCAACAATCAGGTCAGGAGCGTATAAATAAGTACTTGCTGTGGACTAAACAAAAAACTTATCTGATTCAGGCTTACCGGCAGTTATTGAAGAATAAGGCGTATAATAATATTTCTTATGAACAATTATCTAAAAAAAATGGTGATGGTCATCACCTTTCTTAAGGCATCGCTGTAAGCTTTTGATACAGCTTAAGTTTGCTTAAAAGTATCAAAACTCGATATATAACTATTTAAGTAAATAAGGAGAAAATTTGCTTATATATAAATGCTGCAAATTCTTTTATAAAGCTTTAATCCAGGCAAAAAAATCTTATTCATAAAATTTAACAAGCTTGTGAAGCTAATTAATATTTTTGCTATGATATTTTTACAGTCAAAATTCAGAGAATTAATATGAAAGAGATTTTTTGCGGGGAGATATATATTTAGATGAGAAAATTTTCAAATACCATATACTTATTGTATTTAGTGGATTTTATAATTTTTGCCGGTTCTTTCTTTGTAGTTAATCAAATATTTCAGATAAATATACCAACAACACTAATCAGTTCAACGGTTTTGTCTTTAACCTGGCTTTATATATTATGGTTAAAAAATTTTTATACTTTAACCTGCGAGGACTTTTTTAAAAGAATTTATTTTTTATTTGAAGGCTTTGTACTAGGAATGGTGTTTTCCGGTACTCTTTTATTATTGTTTAATTTTGATAAATCATATTTGCTTTATTTAATAATAACTTCACTTTTAAGTTTCTCTATGACAACAGCATGGAGAATTTTATTTTATAAATATACAAATAATTTAAAAGCAGAGAAAAATGTATTAATAATTGGTGCAGGGCATTCCGGACAAAGATTAGCCCAGGAAATAATAAATCATCCGGAGCTAAAGCTTAATATAGTCGGCTTTGCTGATGATGACCCTGAAAAACAAAATTATATAATAAACGGAAAAAAAGTACTTGGGACTTGTATGGGGGTAAATAAAATTTTTGAAGAAAATAGAATAAACTTTGTTTTTCTCTGTATAACCGGAAAGATAAAGAAAACAGTATTGTTAGAGCTTTCTAAAGTAATCAACAGCAATAAAAATTTTAAAATTTTAAAATATACAACAGCTTATGAGTATATAACCCGAAAAACCCCCGTAAAAACAAATACAGCAGATTATTTTCTTGCCTTGGTATTGCAGAACAAAAAACCTTTTTATAAAATAATTAAAAGAATATTTGATATTTATGCAGCTTCTATAATAGCTATTTTAACCTTTCCTATAATGTTATTTGTAGCTTGTTCAATTAAATACGCTGATGGAGGAAAAATATTCTATTTACAAGAAAGAATAGGTAAAGACGGAAAACCGTTTAAAGTATATAAATTTAGAACAATGATAGAAAACGCAGACAAAGAAGGGATGGTGGATAAAGGTAATACACAGGATAACAGAATATTACCGTTTTGCACGATAATTCGTAAAGCTCGGTTTGACGAGCTGCCGCAAATGTTTAATATTTTAAAAGGTGAGATGAGTATAGTCGGTCCAAGGCCGGAGTTTATCGACTTTGTAAAAGAGTATGAACAAAAAATACCTTTTTATAGGTTCAGGCATTCTGTAACACCGGGATGGACTGGATGGGCGCAAATTAATTATGGTCATTGCGTAAATATTGATGACATTATAGAAAAGCTCAGATATGATTTTTATTACATCAAAAATAGAAACATATTTTGGGATTTTAGTATTTTAGTAAAAGCCGTTGGCATAGCACTAAGCGGCAGACATAGTTAAAGTAGTAAAATATTAGTTTTTACCAGGCGCGTTAGACTCATTTAAATTTTTAAATTGGTGGAATAAAACAAAAGTAAGTTTTGGTTAAGAATATAAAGCTTATAAGGCTTTGTAAGTAAAACTTACATAGGAGTGTGTTATGGCTAATATATATATACCGGGCGAATTAGTATTCGACCTGTATAAAATTAGGCAGATTTTGTATTTCAGAAGAAAACAAATAGCCTTGATATATATAATTGCGATTTTAGCAAGTTTAATTTATAGCTTGTTTTCGCCTAAAATTTATGAATCAAAAGTAAGTATACTAGTAAATATAAATACAAATACAAATATAAAAGAATTTAATCCTTATCATTCTGATAAAGAGATGCTTTATGCTTCGAGCATAAAAAATAATACTACCAAATTAATTAATAACGAAATTCAAATCTTAAAATCAAGTAAAGTATTACTACCTGTTATCAAGCAAAATAATATTTTATTAAAGAATAATCAATATATAACCCCTGAAAAATTAATAAATAGAAAAAAATTAACTATAGAAAATATAAAAAACTCTGATGTTATATTAATTAAGTATAAAGACCAAAGTCCCGAAAAAGCAGAGATTTTTATAAAAGGCTTTTTAGTATCTTATACAAAAATATCAAATAATTTATATTTAGAAAAAACAAAAAAAGATTTAATATTTTTAAAAAAATATATTACAAAAATACAGGACTCTATTAATAAAAAAATAGAAAACTTAAAATCATCAGATCTGCATACACAACTAAAAACACCCCTCAATTTAGACTTAATCGGTTCGGTTGATTCAAATTATAATTCTTATAAGCAAGACATAACCCAAAAATATTTAAATTATAAAAAATATCATAAAGAACTCGATCAAGAATTATCAAATCTTGCAGTACTTAAATCAAAGCTAAATAATAGCAAAATACTTGAAGATTATTCCAAAAATTCAAAAAAGTTTGCGATCCTCTCCGGTCCCACTTTGCTTGATAAAAATAACTATATAGAACCGAATTTACTTTTAAATATTATTTTAGCTCTTACTTTAGGATTCTTTTTTGCACTTATCTATATAATTTTATCGGAAATAGCCGGTAAAAGACTACCTTTAAGCGATTTCAATTCATTTAAGAATATTGCAAAGCTTAATGACTTTTATAAAATATCCAATTTGTTGATTTTAAAGCAAAATTGTTTGGCTAATACCTATATAATTTCTCTTGTTGATACTGCTACAAAAGCTAAAATGTTAGATAAATTAACCTTAATTTTTAATGAAAAAGTTAATACAGATATTAATATATGCCGATTTGATAAGCAAATAGTTGAAGGCACTAATTTAAAAGAAATTATTGAGTATATTAAACAATCAACCCATATTATATTTTTCATTAAGATTAATAAAACAGACAGAGAGCTTTATAAAATTTTAAAACAGCATATAAAAGCACTTAAAAAAAATATCATTTTAGAGTTGATAGATTAGGAGTGGGGCTTTAAGATGAAATTTTCTGTTTTAATGTCAGTATCACCAAAAGAAGAGCCAAGCAATTTAAAGAGTTCAATAAGTAGTGTTATTAATCAAATTTTGCCGCCTAGCGAGATTGTAATAGTAAAAGACGGACCATTACCGCAAGAGTTAAATAATATAGTTAATGATTTTAATTTAAGGTATCCTGATTTATTTAAAATTATTGATTTTGAAGAAAATAAAGGTTTGGGAACTGCTTTAAATATTGGTTTGATAAGTTGTAGCCATAAGATTATTGCAAGAATGGACACTGATGATATTTGTGTACCTGACAGATTTAAAATACAGATTCAGTTTTTAAAAACTAATAAACATATTGATATAGTAGGTAGTCAAATAGTTGAGTTTTATGATAGCCCTGATAATATAACAGGTTACAGGAACGTCCCATTAAATGATAACGACATCAAAGCATTTGCTAAATGGCGTAATCCTTTGAATCACATGAGTGTTATGTTTAGAAAAAATGCTGTTTTGAAAGCCGGTAATTATTCTGATATGCGACATATACAAGATTATGAACTATGGATTAGAATGATCAAATCAGGATGCAGATTTGCCAATTTGCCTTTGGTTTTAGTGTTTGCACGAACTATTCAATCTGATAAAAAATATAATTTAAATTATTTTAAATACGAATTAATAATACAGTTTAAATTGTACAAACTTGGCTTTGTGAATCATTTTGAGCTTATTAGAAACATTGTTTTGCGATTAATACTAAGGTTATCTCAATATAATTTAGGTAGTATTTTGTATTTAAAGTTTTTAAGATCTGTGAAAAGTAACCCAAAGTCAAAAGCCACTTTAGCTACAAAGCATTATAATGTTTTGAAGTAGGTTATACATTTCTTAAAGTATTTGTTAATATTAGTATTTTTATTATATTATTTAATAAGGTGTCTAAAATTTTATAAAGATTTTAAAAAATAAATGGTAAAAAGAATACACGAAATAAGAGATCCTATATGTAATTTTATTCACGTTGATATAAATGAACGTGAAGTCTTAGATTCTGATTATTTTCAAAGATTAAGATATATAACTCAATTAGCAACTACATATCTGATTTATCCTGGAGCTACTCATAGGAGATTTGAGCATTCACTTGGTGTTATGGAACTTGCTTCAAAGGTTTTTGATGTTGTAACCAATGAAGATAATATTTATCATGATAGTATAAGAGACTTAATAAAAACTGAAAA
>JANQHM010000265.1 GCA_028282645.1 Candidatus Gastranaerophilales bacterium | reverse complement strand
GCAACAGTGCTACTGCAAGGGGAGATGTTTTACTTGTAAGTCCTGAGGGTAACTTTGATGTTAAAACAGTAAAAGGCAATAAAGTTACTTTCTCAGAATATAGATTTTAATTCTAAAGAGTAATTTACTCAAATTTAAATTATACTATCTCTAAAATACTTTTCAGATTATTTAATTCGGGTTAAACCTAATAAGATTAAACTATTCTCTGAAAAGACTAATCTGAAATTTAGTTGAGGAGCAGTATATAAAATTTAAAAAAGTCACCTGTTCAGGTTTTTGAGCAGGTGATTTTTATTTTTTAATAAACATAAGTGAATGAGAAAAAGTTTTTATGTTTTTTAATTTAAACTATTAATTCCTCTTTTTAAGTTTTAGCAATATATTTTAGACGTTAAAAATTTTTCTTTGTTACTATATAAAAAATAAGAATAAAAAAACATAAGGTATAATTGCCGGCTAATCAATTTCCTTACAAGCAAATTGTAAAAAACTGGCCATTAAATTTTCATTCCAAACCTTTATATACTTGGGTGCGCTTAAGACGCAGGGCGTGAAATTCCATATATACTTTATTCCTGATTCTATTAAAAAATCAGCCACATCTTGAGCAGGCTGTCTGGGTACCGTCAATATGGCAATATCAACATTTAATTCACTCGCCAGATCAAGAAGTTTAGTTATATGAAAGATTTTTTTATCATTAATTTGCATGTCTATCTTTAAAGGGTCGGTATCAAATAAAGCCAATATGTTTAAACCATAATTATCAAACTTGTCATATTTTGCCAATGCTAAACCTAAATGCCCCGCTCCTACAATAAAAGCATTTCTTTTATTGGAAAAACCTAAAGTGTTTTCTATGGTTTCTTTTAAGTCCTTTGGGCAATAACCGACTCTGCAACGTCCGACCTTGTTTAAAAGATTAAAATCTTTTCTCACCTGTGAATCATCAATATTAAGCCTGTGCGCCAGTTGAGAACTTGTTATATTTTGTTCATTTTTTTCAATGAATTCAGACACTATGCTATGATAAAAGGTTAACCTGCTTACAACTTTTTCAGGAATTTTTTTTGCCATAATATTCTTTCTTTAAATAATTTTTTAGCTTAATAGTGATAATTGTCACAATTAAATTGTATTATATCATTTTTTTACATCTTTTGTCAAACGAACAAATATAGAAAAATTTTATCAAAAAATTTTTTTAAATGCCCATGATATTGTTGAGTATATTATATTAGGGACTTGCATTTGCTTAAAAAATATTGTAATCTTAATAGTGATAATCATCACAATTGTACTCAGATTAATTAGGAGTAAAAGATGGATACAACAACAAAAACTTTTGACTTGGAAGCTTTAGAGGCCGTTATTCAAAAAGCAACAGAAGCTCAAAAAATTTATTCAACATATACCCAGGAACAGGTTGATAAAATTTTTAAATCAGCAGCACTGGCAGCTAATAATATGAGGATTCCGCTGGCCAAGCAGGCTGTTGAAGAGACCGAAATGGGTATTGTGGAAGATAAAGTCATAAAAAATCATTTTGCATCTGAATATATATTTAATAAGTTTAAAAATTCTAAAACCTGCGGGGTTATAGAAGAAGATATAACAAACGGAATAACAAAAATAGCTGATCCGATTGGTTTAATAGCTGGAATTGTGCCAACCACAAACCCGACTTCAACCGCTATATTTAAGGCATTGCTTGCCTTAAAAACAAGAAATGCCATTATTTTTTCTTCTCATCCAAGGGCTAAAAATTGTACCATTGAAGCAGCAAGGATAGTTCTGCAAGCTGCAATAGATGCCGGTGCTCCTGAAAATATTATCGGTTGGCTGGAAGAACCTGCCGTTGAAACATCGCAATACTTAATGCATCATCCTAAAGTTAATTTGATATTAGCAACTGGTGGCTCTAATATGGTTAAAGCCGCATACAGTTCAGGTAAACCTGCTTTGGGTGTTGGTGCTGGTAATACTCCTGCTATCATCGATGAAACAGCTGATATAAAAATGGCTGTAAGTTCAATTTTGATGAGTAAAACGTTTGATAATGGTGTAATTTGTGCGTCTGAACAATCTGTGGTGACTGTGGCTCAAATTTATGATGCAGTTAAAGAAGAATTTGTATGCCGCGGTGCTTATATACTCAATGATTGGGAGAAAGATCGTATAAGAGAGGTTATAATCCAGGATGGTAAGTTAAATGCCCAAATAGTAGGGCAGTCTGCATATAAAATAGCACAGCTTGCAGGATTTGAAGTGCCTGAAAAAATTAAAGTCCTTATCGGCGAAGTTGATGGAATAGGTACAGAAGAACCGCTTTCTTATGAAAAGTTATCGCCTATTCTTGCTTTATATTATGCCCATAACTATGATGAGGCGATTGATAAGTCTGTTAGGCTTATAGAGTTTGGCGGACAGGGACATACTTCCGTTCTTTATACAAATCCTGTCAATAAAGATCGCATTGTAAAATTTAGTAACAACCTTGAAACAGGTAGAGTGCTTGTTAACTCTCCTTCTTCTCATGGTGCAATCGGTGATATTTATAATTTTAGGCTTACTCCATCTTTAACTTTAGGTTGCGGATCCTGGGGCGGTAATTCTGTCAGTGAAAACGTGGATATCCACCATCTTATTAATATTAAAACCGTTGCTGAAAGGAGAGAAAATATGTTGTGGTTTAGAGTTCCTCCTAAGATTTATTTTAAACAGGGGGCCGTGGATTTAGCTTTAAGAGAGCTTGAATGCAAGCAAAAAGCTTTTATTATTACGGATAAAGTTCTTTTTGACCTTGGATATACACATAAAGTTACCAATGTACTTGAAGAAATGGGCATTAATTATCAGATATTTTCTGAGGTTAAACCTGACCCTGATTTGTCCACGGTAAACCACGCATTAGAAACTATTAACAGTTTTAAACCTGATGTTATCATTGCATTAGGAGGCGGTTCTCCTATTGATGCTGCTAAAATAATCTGGCTAATGTATGAACAGCCTGATTTGAAGTTTGAAGATATTGCAATGCGCTTTATGGATATAAGAAAGAGAATTTGTCAGGTGCCTGCGCTCGGTAGTAAAGCTGATATGGTAGCAATACCTACAACATCAGGTACAGGGTCTGAAGTTACTCCTTTTGCTGTAATTACAGATGATAAAACCCATATTAAATATCCTATTGCAGATTATGCGCTAACTCCTAACATGGCGATCGTTGATCCTGACTTTGTAATGAACATGCCAAAGGGGTTAACCGCGGCTTCCGGTATTGATGCGTTGACTCATTCTCTTGAAACCTATGTTTCAGTTGTGGCTAACAATTATACTGACGGTATTGCACTTGAAGCAATACAGATGATATTTGAGTACCTGCCTTTATCCTACAGAGAGGGTGCTAAAAATCAGTTAGCCAGAGAAAAAATGCACTATGCCGGAACAATGGCCGGTATGGCATTTGCGAATTCTTTTTTAGGCTTATGTCACTCTATGGCTCACAAGCTTGGCGCTGCGTTTGAGCTGCCGCATGGAATTGCCAATGCTTTAATGATAAATCAAATTATCAGGTACAATGCAACGGATAATCCTACAAAGCAGTGCTCCTTCCCACAATATAAATACCCAAACGCAAAGGCCAGATACGCTAAAATTTCTACAATGCTTGGTTTGAGCGGCAATAATGATGGTGAAAAAGTCGATGCGTTAATTAATGAAATTCAAAAGCTTAAAAAGGAGCTTGATATACCTTTATCAATTAAAGATGCAGGGATTAGCGAAGAAGAGTTCTACGCTAAGCTGGATGAGATAACCGAACTTGCCTTTGATGATCAGTGTACGGGTGCTAATCCTAGGTATCCTTTGATGTCTGAGATGAAAGAGCTTTATATAAACGCTTTTAATGGTGTTAATTAAGTGAAATTTTTATAAACTATACTACCCGTGACTACTCCTTTTATTCATTGCTTATTGGTAAAATTACACAAAATGTTGAGCCTTCTCCAACCTGGCTTGTATAAAATATAATACCCTTATGAGCTTCAACTATTTGCTTTGACAAATACAAAGCCAGGCCCGAGCCGATTTTTCGCTCTATTGCTAAGGCTGTTTCATATCGTTTAAAAAGTATATCTTTTACTTCTTTAGGTATACCAGGCCCGTTATCACTGATGTATGTTGCTATGGTATTTTCTTGAACCAAAGAATTTATTATTATATAGCCGTTTGACTGCGTATAGACTACCGCATTTTCAAAAATTGTATAAAAAGTCTTAAAAATTTCTTGCGTATCTATTAATAACTCAGGCAGGTCATCCGGTACTCTTACATCAACAGTCATTGATTTTGATTCAGCCGGCTCTTTTAACGAAGCTATTACTTTTAATAAAATAGGCTTTAAGCGAGCTTTTTTAAATTTTAAAACTTTTTTACCGGAATCATAGTTATAGCTTTCTAACAACATTGCTAATAATCTTGATAATTCCTTATTGCTTTTTATTGTTTCATTAATAAAGTCTTTAAATTTTCCGATCGGTTGAGAATCAGGCCTCTCCATTAAAAACTCAAGGGCTTTTCTTTCTCCCACTAACGGAACCTGAAAATCGTGGGTTAAAGTAAGGATAAAAGTATTTCTTAAGTCTTCTATTTCTTTTAGCTTGCCGGTTTCCCATATAGTTGTTATTGCTATATCCAAAATTGATTTTAATAAATCTGTTTCACGAGAAGTCCAAATTCTTATTTTTGAGGAACAAAGAAATAATATACCCAAAACTACTGTTTTAGTATCATATTTTATTAGAGGTGCTGCAATAAAAGACTCTATATTATGATCTTTAAAGAATAACTTAATCTCTATATCTTCATAGTACTCATCAATATTATTAACAACTAAAAAATCCTGAAATTCTTTAATATCAATTAGCTGTTGCACAAATTCCTCCGGCAAAGCGTCTTCAAGTAATTCTGTCAACTGATTATCAATAAAGCATTTATGTTTTAATTTTGTATAAATCAGCTCAGGAGGCTCAAATATACAAGCAGTATCCAGGTCAAATATTTGAACCATTTGGCTTACCAGATAATTATATATCTCATTGATATCCCTGGTAAATTTTATACCGCTGAGTATTTCTCTTAAGATTCTTTCTTTTTCTTCTTTCTGCTTAATTTCATTATAAAACATAGCTTGCTGCAAACCAATTTGAGACTGTTGGGCCAAAATTTGCATCATATTAAAATCATTATCACAAAATACCACAGGCTTTTTGCAATAATGTAAAACAAGATGGATCTTTTTATCTTCTGTATCCCATATAGGCACGGCATAATCTGATTTGACTTGTGATTGTATAAAATATTCTTCCACCTTACTGGTCTGGAGGTTATGCTTCTCTATAAATTCATCAGTATTTTCTATTCTTAACGTCCCTTGCCTAAAAACAATATTTCCTAAATAACTTAAAGGGTCTTGTTCTAAACTTATATCTTTCAAGCTTTTAATCTCTTCTGATGATAAATATTCTTCTTCAGGTGTTAAATATTCATTGGTTTTTTTATCTAAAATTCTAAAAAAGCACCTATCTGCATTAAAAGCTTTTCCTACTTCCGTAATTGTAAGACTTCTAAATTCTGCCATGTCTAATGTAGCACGTGTAACTTCCAATACTTTTCTTATTAAGCGTTCTCTGTCTGCAGCTTTTTTAGTTGCCTCATATAGCTTACCCTGCTTAATTGCAATAAACAATTGATCTGTTATAGCTTTTAATAAGTTTTTTTCTTCTTCTGTCCACGTCCTAAACTCATTAATCTCTGATAAGGCAAAAATCCCCCAATTTTCTGCTTCGCTTTTTATTGCAACTCCAATTATAGATTTGACTTCCAAATTTTTATAAAATTCTTTAAAATAGTCCGCTGCATCAAGTATGTTAATATCATCAATAGCCCATATTCCGCTATTACTAAATAATCTTTTGCCCCACAATTCTGCGACTTTATAAGCCCCTTTAATATTTTTAACGCCTTTTATTTCTTTTTTGGCCTTATATTCTTCCTGTACTATGTATTTTTGATAATTATCCGGATCAGGATATTCTACGATACTGACTCTTTCTACATGAAAAACTTTTGCTACTTTTTTACATACAACTCTAAGTACTTCATTTATATCTAAAGTACTTCTTATTGTTTCAATAATACTCCTTAATAATTTTTCTCTTTCTGCTGTTTTTTTCTGTTTTTCATATAAACTTGCTTGATGAATACCTATACCTATTTGATTTGCAAGATTTTTTGCAAACTCAATTCGTTCTTCACTAAAGCCTCCTTTTCTTTTTGTGTAGTGAATTACCAAAATTCCAAGCAATTTATCTGCATACTTTATAGGTATAGAATATCCCGAGAGGATATTACAGTTTCTTAAAAATTCTGCTCCCAAAGTTCCTTCCAGGTTATTTTCTTTTATATATTCCTCACGATTGGTTATAATTATCTTTTCCGAATTAACAAGCTTTTCAAAAAATTCAGGGGCATCTTTTTTTATGGTAAGCCCTATACAGCTAAACATATCAGATCTTTCCAGGTACTCATACTTTATCGGCAAAAAATCTTTTTTCTTATCATCATACTGAAATATAAAGCACCTGGAGGCATTAAGTGATTTGCCAATACTATTTACAACATTTTTTTCTATCTCATCAATCTTTAGAGAACGCCTAACCGTACTTATTATATCTCTTGACAGTTTTTCATAAGTATATTGTTTAGTCTGATAAAGAGCTATCCCTGCTTGATCTGCCGCTGCTTGTACCAGATTAATTAATTCAGGCGTAATAGCTTTATTTTTTTTAGTATAATGAAGAACAAGCCTTCCCAATATTACACCTCTATAAATAATAGGAACACCTAAATTTGACTTTACATTGAACATTTGAAGATGTTGTTTAAGATAGTAGTCTCTTTTATTCATTTTTTTTTCTTTAAAATATTCATCAAAGTCAGAAAAATACATTATTGCTTTGGCCATCTCAGCATCTTCAAAAACTTTATACCCTGGAGCAGATTCATCAATTTCAGTTACGCTTTTTATATCAAGCGATTTCAAATATTCAGAATTTTTGTCAATTTCTAAAAAATATCCTGCATCTTGATTATACTCAGTAATAAAAACCCTATCTGCCTCAAGGGCTTTTCCTACATTAGTAACTACAATTTTTTTAAGTTCGTCAATATCTAAAGTACTTCTAAATGCGGTAATTATTTCTCTTAATAAAGTTTCTCTCTGTGCTGTTTTCTTTTGTTTTTCATACAATTTTGCTTGATAAAATGCAATAGATGATTGGCTAGCTAAAGACTTTAAGAGGGTTAGATCCTCTTTGACTAATTCAATGTGCTTTTGGGTAAAGTGAAGAACGAAATAAGCATTTTCTCCTTCAATCCCCCAAACTGGAACAGAATAACCTGATTTTATGTCATACTCAATAAAAAATTTTTTAAGTACATCTTTTTTTAATGTATCTTTTATTTTTGATGTTTTAAAAAATTCATCAGTATCTTGTATAAAATTTTCACCATCTTCCTTGAGTATTCTTACAAACTCCGCAATAAGTTTCTGATATGAATATAAATCCTTAATTTCTCTAACATCAGAAGAAGATACATAGTTTACTTCTAACGGCATAAATAGTTCATTTTTTTTATCAAATACAACGAATAGGCAACGGTCTGCTCCAAAGGTTTTACCAACTTCATTAACAGCAATTTTTAAGAATTCATCAATATCTAAAGTGCTTCTTATAGCCTCGGTAAACTTTCTTTGCAACGACTCCCTTTTAACTTGGCTTTGCAGAGAATTATAAAGCTGAGCCTGATGAAATGCAATTGATCCTTGATTTGCAGCAGTTCTGGCTAACTCAATATCTTCCCTGCTTATTTCTCGTTTTTCTCTCACATAACCTACAGCAAATATACCTAACAATTCTCCGGCATATTGCATTGGTATTCCAATAGTTGATTTAAGACCAAAATCTCTTATAAATTGTTCACCCAAGCTACCTTTTAGATTATAATCATCAATAAATTTTTTTAAATCTGAATAAATAATTTCAACAATATGTTCTCTGAAAAAATCTCCCCAACCGTAATCTTCAATATTAACTCCCACAATACTTTTTATATCGGGTGAAGATAAATATAATGAGCTTTCGTCAACAGGTAAAAAGCATTTTTTTTCAGCATCAAATATATAAAAAACACTCATATCACCTTCTAAAGCTTTTCCAATCTCTGTGACTAATGTTTTTTTAATTATATTTATATCAAGTACAGCTTGCATTGTTTCAATAGTACTTCTTAACACACTTTCTCTTTCTGCTGACTGTTTTACTTTTTCATATAGTTTAGCCTGATAAAAAGCTATACTGCTTTGTTCAACAAGATCTCTCGTGAATTGAATTTCTAACTCCCCAAAAGCTGTTTTTTTTTGTGTAAAGTGAACGATCAAGTTTCCCAGATATTCATTATAATAGACAATAGGTAGACCAAAACCTGACTTAATATCGTATTCTTTAAAATATTGGTCTAAATTACTTCCTTTTAAATTATTTTTTTCAATATATTCATTTGCATCTAAAATTATTATTTCTTTTCTTTCCTTAAGTACCCGTATAAAATCAGGTATATCTTTTTCCAAATCTACACCTTTTAAACTTTTTATACCAGAAAAACTTAAGTGCTCATACTTTACAGGCAAATATTTATTGTAAAACTGATCATACTCAAGAACAAAGCATCTGTCAGCTTTAAATGTATAACAGATATTACTTACTATTTGACGTTTAACTTCATTTATATCAAGGCTCTGCCTGATTGTGGCAATAGTATTTTTTAGCAGTTTTTCTTTTTCAAAAGATTCCCATATTAATTCTGCATTTTTATTAAATTCTTCTGTCAAAAGTCCAATTTCATCACAGGTTCTAACAGGAATAGGCTCAGGCTTTTGGCCGGGTTTTATCCTTTCAATTCCATGTATTACATCCATTACAGGAATAGAAAAGTTAGCAGATAAAATATACTGTGCAATCGTTAACGCTATAAAATACCCAAGAAACAAATAAGATAAATAACTTGGCAATTTCATATCAAATAATAATGAGCTTATAGGAATAATGGTTATATAAGATAAAATTAATAACAGCGACATATAAGAAGATAATTTTTGTCTAAAATTTAAAAACTCTGGCTTTGTTTGTAAATCTTGTAAGCCAATATAAATACAAGTAAAACCTGTTATCTTAATCATTGGAGAAATAAACGCATATATGGTTGTAGCATATTCAGGCACAAAGAATAAAGGACCTAACCCAAGAATAATAAGTCCAAGAGTAAAAAATGAAAATATTCTTTGATTATTTACTATTCTCATATCTATATAAATAAATGCTGATAGCAAATAAAAAGATTGTTCAATAGTTTTTATAAGAAATATATTGGGTAAAATTCTATAAACAAATTCTAATAAGTAAGGGCTAATAAAAATATCCAGGCTAATTATTAATAATGCATATAATATTGCCGAATAATAAATTAATTTTCTAATATTTTTATTTTGTTTAGACTGTTTAGGAATATAAAATACTGCTCCAAAAATAGCTATAGCCCATATTAAATCTCCAAACAACAAATAAAAAATATGAGAAGTTCCAACAAAGAGTACATCAAAAAGCAAACCGGTAAATGTCAAAATTTTATTTGCATATAATATAATTCCTGCTAAAAATCCGGCACTAATTATTTCCATAGCTATATTATTTGTTTTTGAATATAATTTTTCCGCCTTAAAAATTACTAAAAAAGAAACTAAAATTAATAATATATATAATAATCTTTTATAAAAGATACCATAAGGAAAATAAAATAAAGTATATTCCGGTGATTTAGTATAAGTAGAAAAAGAAATAACAATTACCAGAAAGAAAAATATATATAATAAAACTAATGTTTTAGTCTCTTGTTGTTTCATAAATTAACCTTGAAAATTATTACCAAATAATATTTACGCTATCAAGGAGTTCAGACGGAATGTTTAATTTAAATGTACGAGCTCTCTTTGCATTAATGTAAATAATTCCATCTCCTGTTTTTTGAGGTATTATTTCTTTTGTTTTTTTACCTTTAAGAACTTGTATAGCAATTTTGCCGGCATGATAACCTTGAGAATAGCCATTTACAGCAACAGCAATTAATCCCCCTTCATCCACAAAAAATTTAAATATTCCTAAGCCAGGCAACCGGGAATTTGCTATAGTCCAGTCCATCAATTCTTTACTCTGTACAGGTTTTCCATCTTCATCTTTTAATGTAAAAAAAAGAATAACCATAAACGCATCAACTTTATCCTGGTATTCTTTTACAAGTTTTTTCCACTCTTTAAAAGATGGTGTTTGATGAACGCCAATAACTTTCACCGGTAACAACGGTATTTCTTTTATTAGTTGATTAACAATTAATGTAGATGACTTTGAAGCCTCACTTATAACTGCTACTTTTTTTACCATAGGATCCATCAATTGCAAAACTTTTATTGCATCAACAAAGTGATGTCTCTCAAGTACTCCTGTTATATTTTTAGAAGGCAATTTATAATCCTTTGGTTCGCCGTTTATACCACAAAAAACAAACTTATATTTTGTATCTCTTAAAGGTAGCGCAATATATATCAGTGCATTTTCATCGGACACAACAGTTATATCAGGATTCCATTCTTTGATAACCTTTGTTGCCTGTTCAGCACTTTTTAAAATTTGTTCTAACCTGGATTTCCTTTTGGAATCCATATAAAAGGCTCTGTAGTTTATTTTTATTCCTTTTTCCTTAAAGGCTTTTTTAAGGCCTTTTTGCGCATTGATTACCCACCCCATTGTCGAATGATAAGAGGCTATAAATAGAATTTTATATTCTTTTTCTTCAGGTATATTGCTTCTTATAATAAAAAATCCAATTATCAGTACAAAAACTATTATTATAAATAAAATTCTACTTTTCATTAATAAAATTTATCCTTTTTAATACAAGTTATTTTATTTATAGCGTTTTTTTTATGCATATTTTATTCCCCATAAAGTCAAAAACTTATGGCAATTACTCAAAACGGCTTTCTTGCTTACTATTTTATACAGGTTCTAAATTAAATTTCAGATTTCTCTTTGGAATGAGCTTATAAAAAATAGGTGATGGTCATCACCTTATTTTATAAATTGTTCAAATAGCTCTTTGTTTTTTTTACTTATTTCAATTTTATAGTGAATAGGAGAGGTTTTGTGCTTATCCTCAATCTTTTTAACGAGTTTATTCGTAATAAATTTATTTAATAGAGGAATTCCAATGCCAAGCATTGTACAAGTATAAACTATGCCAGATAAAATAGAACAATTAAGTGCACAAATATTCTTATTAATTATCTCTCCCTTAAGTGTTCTTATTTCAGCGTGGGATTTAACAGATTTGTTAAAAATAAAATGTTTGATTTTATCAATAAATCGACCAACTCCTTTTTTAGTTGATTGAAAAGCCTTACTTTCATTTATCAAATAAAGATTTTTCTTTTTATGTTGCAAGTAATTTGCTACTCCCTTTGTCACAAATCCACCTAATACCAAATAATGCAGAAATCCTAAACTATCCCTTGTTGATATCTCCCTTAATTCATTTTTATCTCTGGCTGCAAAAATTCTACCCGTAACCAATGCTGCAAAAGTAAGTTTTAATTGATTTATATTTAAAAACTTATCGTTAAATTCAAATTTTTTTAATAAACTATTTCGTCCTGCGGATTTAGTAAATTCTGCAAGGGATTTAATAGGACCTTTGCCTGTTATTGTTGATAATATCATAAGGCCAAATGCAATTGCAGCCATAACTTTACCTAATAGAAGAGTATGAGATTTGTCTTTTTTAGCATTTTTATGGAAGTCGGGATTTCCTACAAATCCGTCTTTTCCTGTTTTTCTCTTGGTTAAATATGCATTGAAAGGTTGTATTGAAAAAGCAATGAGAGAAGAAGAGCCAAGTACAAAACCGGATTTCCATAAATTAAGCTTTTTAAGTTTGGTTACGGCTTTATTTATTTGTCCTTCACCTTTGTTATTAAAGAAAACATGCCGGCCCAGATCATACATATCTCTTAACAGGTTATCCAGGGAAGTTTCAATATTACCGTTTACTCCTTTTATTCGTACATTTCTATTTGCACCGATTGTTTTCAAGATAGAGTCTTTAGCCTCTTTTAACTTTTTCAAATTATTATTTTTTATTGCGTTTGAAATTGCAGTAACAATAGATTCTGAATTCTTACCAGCTCTTAATAATTCCTCTTTTAATTTTTTCCTATCAGTACCATTTAGCCCTTCAATATTATCAATAATGCTTTTTATATATGTGTTTTTATCTCCCTTGGCTTTTTTCCAAAAGCTTGTCAGTGTATCCATCATTTCCCGATCAGCATGTATTCTTGTTTCAATCTTACTAGGATTGTTAATCGCCTTAGAAACTAGAGCAAAAGCGTAAGCTGCCAGAACGGGATATAAGGTGTCAAATGCAGGCCCTCCAACTTCACTCCTAAGAGTTTCCCATCCTGCTTGCTCACTTCTGGTAAAATCTACGGCAGTTCTGGGTATTATCATTGATATAAGATCGAGAAATACTAAACTTAAAAGTATATTTGTATCAACCTTTTCTAAAGTAGTAGTTAAAAGGTTACCTTTAAAACTTAAAATTTGCTTATGTTTGTTATTGCCTGCTATTTGTTTATAATAATTGGCATTTGCCTTTATTATCGGGCTGCAAACATTCATTAAATCTTTACCTTTTTGATATTATTCCGATTCAAATTTAAAATTTAGACTACTCATAGAATTAGCTTATAAAAAGTATTTTTGAGCTGGTATATTATGGTATCTGTCTAAAGCCATATTATTAAAAACCTCTAAAAAAAAGAATTGCCCATAATTTTTGATAATTTTGGTGATGGTCATCACCTTTCTTATGGCACCGGTGTAAGCTTTTGATATAACTTAAGTTTAGAAGCTGTCTTGTTAAAGCTTGCATCGCCTTGCCAAGCAAGCCGCTTCAGCTTTAACATCGCAGTCCTTAAATGAGCCTTTATTATTGATATAAC
>JANQHM010000222.1 GCA_028282645.1 Candidatus Gastranaerophilales bacterium | reverse complement strand
TCCATATATTGTATCTTGGCCATGGCCACCTTCTATAGAGTCATTACCAACTCCTCCATATATAGAGTCATTATCAAATCCACCGTTTATTGTATCTTTATCCTCATTGCCATATATGGTGTCATTTCCTGAGCCTCCCCATAATTTATCACTACCAGAATCACCCCATATGAAGTCATGTTCAGACCCACCAAAAATTGAATCATTTCCAGTATAACCATCAATATAGTCATTACCGCTTCCTCCATATAGGCTATCATCTTCAGTTCCTCCAAGTATTACATCATTATCAGCCCCACCATATATGGTATCCTTTCCATAACTACCATCAATATAGTCATTCCCAGATCCTCCCTTCAGGGAATCATTTCCTGATTCTCCATAAATTTTGTCATCATCACCATCACCATAGATCGTATCATTGTGGATACCTCCATATATTTTATCCATACCAGGTCCACCTTTTATAGAATCATCTCCCCTATTACCTTTTATATAATCATCTCCTCCATTTCCAAAGATAGTATCTTTAAATGTGCAGCCCATAAGCGGTACTTTAATGTCTTTTTCAAGATCCCCATATAGAGTATCATCATATTTATTTCCATTTAATTCATCACTACCGAATCCACCTGTTAAAGTCCAGCCTTTATCATCGTCAGCATAAAGTGTACTATTAAAGAAAGAACCATTGGTTGGAAATCTCAATTCTTCTTTTTCTTCAAGTAGGAAAAATTTATCTCCACTACCAACATATAGTAAACCTCGAAAACTAGACTTGCCAACTGAAAACCTTTGGTTCCAATTTAACCAAGGATTTTCTTTTTCTAATTCTTTGTAAATATTCGTGATAGGGGTGTAGGTTTCACTCCAAGCCAGCTTGTCAAAACCTCTATTCTCGATTTCTTCCTGAAATTTATTATATGAGTCTTTTTTTATAATTTCATAAATTTTACTTGGAGTTTTAACATATAAATCTTGGTCCAAACTGTTAAGCCCGTGTGTACATATTATATTTTTTATTACAGAGATGTTCTCTGTATTAACAGAAATATATGTTTTTTCATATTGATCTTGCTCTATCCTTTTTATTTCATCTTTTAGAGCTTTTAAGTTATTAATATACTCAAACTGTCTGTCAATTTCATAAGAAACTAATGTTCCTAAAATGGTCCCTAATATTTGACCCAAAATAGGATATCTAGAAAAACTGAGCTTGATAACTTCACCAACTCCAGCAGAAATAGAGGAAGTTACTAACAATTGATATTTATTATCATATTTATTCCATGATAAAAAACAAGTGAGTGTTGTTGCCAATGCAGTTTTTGTTGCTATCTTAAATATTTTAGGATCAGTTGATGTATAATTTGAAACTAAATCAATAGCTTGATCGAATCCAAGTGTTTGGGCACTAGCAATTGCAGACTGTCCAAAAGCCGAATATAAGTCTATATTTATTATTGATGGATTAATAGGTAACTCATAAGCTATGCTGACAATATTACTAGGAATAGTTGTTTTAATAGCAGCTTTACTATCTTTTATTTCCATAGTCTTGTCTCCACCTTTCTATAACTTTATTAATATCATTTAAAATTATATCCATTTTTAATTTGTTATCCCCATCAACTAGAGCCTTCGATCTTTTATAAGAGTTTATTGTATGATTTCTCAAGAAATTTAATTTTCTATTTTGTGGACAGGTAAATAATACGATTTTTCTGACAAAAGAATGCTTACTAGGAATATGCGCATACTTTTTATATAAAATTTCAAATGTCTCTCCTAATTGATTTATGTAGTTAGCATCACAATATATCTTTTTATCTAATATTAATCTGTGTCTTATAATTTTTTTGGCTGAATTATATCTATATCTATAATCTTCGATACTTCTATGTGTTTTATAGAAAAAAAATTCATAGCTTTCATTTTCGTTTTTTAGGCAATACTCTTTTAAATCATCATAAATATCAAATAATTCAGCTATTTTATTTATTTCTTCTTCTGACTTTAAAAATTTAAATTTTTCTTTTAAATAATATTCCGAATATAAAATATCTCTATCTATTAAATATGTAAACGCCATTGCTATATACATATTTAATCTTTTCTCTCTAAAATTTTTATCTGTAATCTTTGCCTTCGCTAACCTTTTAGCCCTTTGATATAACTCATCTGTCCTATCGAACATTATTTGTATTTCATCCTCAGGGAAATACTTCTTTTTTTTTCTGCCAAATTCAATGCTATAATCGTATATTGCTTTTTCTACGCTATTTTCATAGTCACTAAAATAAATGGTAAACCACCAAATTTCTTTTTCTCCCTCATCTACCGGATAGTGACTTACTCCTTGAGCATAAAAATAATCACGTAGTTTTTTAAAGGGTTCTTGATACTTACTATTAAATTTAGTAAATTTAAATAAAGGCTGTAAGTATAGTATATTTACTGTCTCAGCAGCAGCCATATAAGCCTTCGCTCTAACAAAAAGTCCACTTTTTGCTGTTTTGATAAAAACACCTGCAAAACATGCTAAATGTATAAATATAAAAATTTGCACAATTAGCATTATGAACTTTAATTTATAATGTTTTTCTCCAAGATATTTTATTAGTAGTAATTCTAAACCTATTTTGTTAGAATATTTATCTTTTAATTCTATTTTCTCATTTGTACTCATTTGCAACTTCCTTTTTAATAATCTTTTTACACAATGTTTTTATATTATTAAAAATTGGTGTAACAAAGGAGGTTCAGTTTAGGTATTTTTTTCAT
>JANQHM010000293.1 GCA_028282645.1 Candidatus Gastranaerophilales bacterium | reverse complement strand
CTTATCAAACGATTTATAGTGGGTTCAAGACGTTGAGATCTAAAGCAGGAGTAAAATATATAAGGATTGGGAGAGAGAATTCTATTTTTAAAACATGGAAAAACATATGCTAAAATGGAAGAACATTTGCTAAAAATGGTAAAATTTAATAATGTGGAGTTAAATAAAATTTGTCTAAGATTATTTTTCATTTGAATATTAATTTTAAAATTGGAATATGTTGATTCTGAGGACACTAATCAACCCCTACTTTTTTATACTAGTATGGACTTCCCCATGTCATACAAGTCGTTAAACATTAATTTGTAAATTATTATCTTTAATGTTTTAAACAATTAAACCGGAAAATAAGTTAAGTAAAAAAATAAATATAATCTAACATCACTAGGTAACCAAGTCGGAACAGTTAGAAAGTCGTTATCCTAGGAGAAAGGTTAAATAATTATTGATTTATTTAAATTTATTAAAATATATACAAAGAAGTTAAGAAATAATAAAAATAATAAAAAGTCTTAATATACCCCGGTGGACAGTCTGGGGGCAGTTAGAGAAATATTATTTTATAAAAGATTACTTCATAAGGTTCTTTTTAGCAGAATTTTCTGAGGAGACGAAATAATCATCTCTAGCTTAGTCCAAGATTTGCACTTGCTTATTTTGATTAAAATATATTACTCGATATACTAACTAAGCTTATTTAATATTATAAATTTAAGATCGATATTAAAAGTTATTACGAAACTGATTGGATTATACCTAGTTTAATAACTTTTTAAATGAGAGATTATCAAAACAATTATAATTTATATGATCTTTTTTTTATCTAATTTATAGCCAGAATATTTGCAATTTAAATGTTAAACTGGGGCGGGCCTGTCCACCGGGTCTGGACCCGGATATTTTAGGGGCTAGAAAAAAGATAATTCCTAGAATATTATCTAAATTAAGATAACTTAACAAATACTACAAAATGGGGGCGGGGCTGTCCATCAGGCCTATATCTCGGAGGAGCCTATTTAAATTTATAATTTAAAAGGATTAGGTTAAATAATTTATTTAAAATAACTCATGTAAAGAAACAATGTTTTATATTTCAGGTAATTGTACATAAAATATACCTCTATTTATAAGTATCTCAAATATAACCTGTGTTAAGATTCTAGCAATTAAATTATACCTTTTCGGAAAGAGGGAGAGTTGAACTCCCAGGTGATATACACAATACTTAGCAAGTATCTTACTTTACCGATAGTAACCTTTCCTTATTTAAATTTTATAGTTAGGTATACAAAATATTATTTGGTAGAAAAGATTTCATCCAAAATGGTTTAATTTATCACCTAACGATAATTTACTATGCTATTAAATCAAAATAAAAGTGAACTTTATTGAATAAAAAATAAAATAAATTTTTCTTCTATTAAAGATAACTTGAGTTTTGATACAGATAGAAAAATTCCGAGTTATAAAAATTGGTTACCTAATAGTCAAATAGGTGTGATTGACATAGAAACTTATAAAAACGAGGAAACTGGTTCATCTCCAGCTTTTGGTATAGGGTTTTATACTTTTAAGGATTCTACTCCAAAATTTATCCCTAATAAATCCAATAAATTATAGAGAAATACTAAGTGTTTACTGGATAAAAAATAAAAAAAATAAATCTAAAATATAAATATCTGCAATCTTTAGCTATTATACTTATTTTAAATATAAATAAATTATAAAAATAAAAATAAACTTAAATATTAATCTACGTAATCTTTAGTTATTATATTTGTTATAAATATAAATAAAATAAATTATAAAAAAATAAAAATAAACTTAAATATTAATCTATGTAATCTTTAGTTTAAAGAAGCCAAGAGTGGCGGTTACCACAAGAGGTAAATGATGAATCGATTGATGATCGATTCATCGAATTAAAAGATTTATTATAAATATAAAAAACACCCATAGAGAGTTCTAGTTCTTTTGATTTATTTTTATTATTTTTTCTTTTTCAATGTGAAACTAATCTGGTTAAAAACAACAATAGATAGTTGTCTCTCCGAGGCTCAAGAACCAAGGTTCTTAAGAATCTCCTTTAATCTGGGAAAAATAATACCTTGAAGGTGATTTGCACACCTCTTATATATAAATATATATAAGCCCCCCCTGTAGGAATATATATATAAATAAATAGTAAGGAACTAATTTCTCAAGGTGCTCACTGGAGAAGAATATTTTATATAAAAAAAAAATAAAAAAAATAAACTTAAAATATAAATCTCTGTAATCTTTAGCTATTATACTTATTTTAAATATAAATAAAATAAATTATAAAAAAATAAATCTAAATATTAATATGTGTAATCTTAAGCTTAAAGAAGGTAAGGGTGCCGCCTTTAGGCGACCTTCGGCGTTTGAGATGGTCGCTTTATGCGAGTAAGATTATATATATATTTTGCTCATAGATTAGTAATTTCCGGGTAACTAAGAGGTGGGGTGACTAATCCCTGTCCTTCCCTGTTCTTCTGGGTAACTATTCGGGTGATTCTCCGGGTAACTTATTCCCTGTTCTTCCGGGTAACTAAGAGGTGGGGTGACTAATCCCTGTCCTTCCCTGTTCTTTCGGGTGATTCTCCAGATAACTTTCCGGGTGATTATCCAACTATTTAGCCTGAATATTCCGGAAACTCCCAGTGATTACCTATAATTTTACTAGCATATTATAGGTAACTATCCAGGGAAAAAAAATAAAAAAGTTATATCTGATTTTAGGTTAGAAAAAAAACGACATTTGAAAATCTCCCCCTGAGGTTTGAAAAAGGTAACCTAGAACCAGGTGTAAAAAAGATTTAGGTTTTAGGTAGACATTTTTCGAGAAGAAGATTTTTTTCGTTTTCCCAAATTACTATCTGGTTGTTCGCAAGCTATAGAGCTCCGACACATTAATAAAGTTTTCTATTCTTTCTTTCTAATGAATAAGGAGTGTTTCGAAA
>JANQHM010000101.1 GCA_028282645.1 Candidatus Gastranaerophilales bacterium | reverse complement strand
ATTATTGTTTTTGTATATAAGTCATCGCTGTAAGTTTTTTGGTTAGTGGTCAGTTGAGTACTGATGCTTACAAGTAAACTTAAGTTATATCAAAAGCTTACAGCGATGCCATAAGAAAGGTGATGACCATCACCGTTTTTTTTATTGTTAAATAATTTAAACATTTTTATAAAATTAAGCAATTCTTCAAGATAAATTGTTTTTATATAGGTAGGTGATATATAAATAAAAGCTCTAAAATATTTTTCAGATTATTCAATCATGTTTAATTTTAGATAATCAGCCAGCATTTATATACTAACTCTAAAATACTTTTCAGATTCTTTAATCAGGTAAAAACTAATAAAATAAGCTAAACTCTGAATTGCGAAGCGGGAGCGTTAAAAAATGAAATGGTCAATTTTATTTTTTATAATCTCATTCCAAAGAGAAATCTGAAATTTTTTTTAAAATTTGGAACCTGTATAAAAGAATAATCCCTGATTTAATTTATGAGCAATGATAAAAATAACTAAACATGTAATTAAATTATGTAAATAATTTTATAACTGACAATATTGCAATTAGGATCGCAATAGATATTAATAAGTTCTCTCTCTCAACATAAAAATTGACTCTTCTCAACTAAATGAAACAGTATTGTGCTAACGGTGATGGGTTCTGTAATCAGAACCTTTTTTATTGCCCGACTTTTTGTTAAGAAATTTAAATATTATTTTTAAATTGAGCAATTTAAAAATCAAGCTTGTTTTTATATAAGTAGGTGATATATTAAAAAACTTTTATACTAACTCTTAGAATATTTTTCAGATTATTAATCATGTTAAATTTATATCAAAATAACTAAACATGTAATGAATTTTAAATATACTACTTCTAAAATACTTTTCAGATTTTTTAATCAAGTAAAAGCTAATAAAACAAACTAAACTCTAAAATAGAGAAATCTGAAATTTAATTTGGAATCTGTATAAGTAATCTGAAATTTATTATTGAAGCAGTATAAATTATGTAATAAATAATATTGCAACTCCAATTGCAATAGATATTAATAAGTTTTAACTCTCTCTCAACATAAAAATTGACTCTTCTCAACTAAATGAAACAGTATTGTGCTAACGGTGATGGGTTCTGTAATCAGAACCTTTTTTATTTTGTTCAATAATTATTTTTTTTGAAAAAAATAAAAAAAAGTCTTCAAATCTTTTATTGTCTTTGATATAAAGTAGTATAAGTATACTTGTATTAAATGGAGTGGAAGTAAGAGGAGAAATTCATGGCTTCTGTTGATATTAAAAGTCTTTACTCAGAATATGTAAAAAGTTTAGAAACTTATATCATGTTCAGAATTAAACAGGAAATGCTAAGGTTAACGCCGGAATTAAAAGCAAAAAAACGCGCACCTATTAACCTGAGCATGGGCGCACCTGTTCAAGCGCCTCCGGATGTAGTCCTTAATTCTTTAAAAGAATGTGTAACACAACCCGGTATAAATTTATACTCGGTACCAAAGGGAGAAGCTTTCTTTGTAGAAGCAGTTGCACAAAGAATGAAAAAAAGATTCGGTGTTGATGTAGACCCCAAAACTGAAGTATTTTCTCTAATAGGTTCGAAAGAAGGGCTAGCTAATACATTTAGAGCATTTATTAACCCCACAACAGTAGAAAAAGAAAAAGACATTATTTTAATACCCGATCCCGGATATGCTTCTTATGTTGATCAAATCAAAGTTGCAGGCGGAATGCCCTACTCTATACCTTTAACAGCAGAAAATAACTACATGCCAAATCTGAATGAAGTAATTACACAGTTGGAGAAAGATGGTTATTCTGCTAAAAAAGTTAAAGCTATAGTAATAAACTATCCCAATAATCCTTTAGGTGCAACAGCAACAAGGAATTACTTAAAACATGTTGTTGATTTTGCAAAGAAAATGGGTATTTTATTAGTAAGCGATGCTGCTTATGCAGATATGTATTTTGGGAATGAAGAAGCACCCGCAAGTATTCTCGAAATTGAAGGCGCAAAAGATATTGCAATAGAGCTGCACAGCTTTAGTAAGCCTTACAGTATGACAGGCTGGCGTTTAGGCTGGGTATGCGGCAACAAAGATGCTGTAGGAATAATTGGTAAATTAAAGTCCACTATGGACACCGGCTTGTTCAAAGCATTACAAAGAGCCGCAGCCGATGTGCTTGTTTCAGAAGAAGGCGATAAGTACATTGTAGAGTGCAATAAAATGTACCAAAAGAAACAAGAGATTGCGATAAAAGGTTTTAAAGAGTTAGGTTGGAATATGGATAGTATGAAAGTTCCCGGAGCTACTTTCTATCTATGGTTACCAATTCCTCCAAGCTACAAAAATTCTTCCGAATTTGCGCAAAAAATATTAGAAACTTCAGGTATTGTAATAGTTCCCGGTGTTGCATTCGGTAAATACGGCGAAGGCTTCTTTAGAATATCACTTGTTGATTCTGATGAGAGAATACAAGAGTGCATAGATAGAATGAAAGAAGACGGATTCTATTATAATAAGTAAGGAGACATTACAATGGTAAAAAAATTGGAAATCTATAAATGCAATATATGCGGAATAATAAATGAAATTTTATGCGAAGGTAATGGCACACTTGTATGTTGTGGCAAGCCTATGAGCCTTGTAAAAGAAAATACCGTTGATGCAGCTGTAGAAAAACACGTTCCGGTTGTAGAAAAAACTTCAGATGGAATAAAAGTAAAGGTAGGAAGTGTTCTTCATCCAATGTTGGAAGAACATTACATAGAATGGATTGAAGTAATAGTTGGCGATACTTGTGTTTGCCAAAAATACCTTAAGCCTGATGATGTACCGGAAGTCTCTTTCCCTGTTGAATCAGAAGAATTTATTGTTAGAGCATATTGTAACTTACATGGATTATGGAAAGCAGAATAATTATGGATAAAAAGCGAATTGAAAAGCAATTAAATGAACAGTTAAATAAAGAATTTTATTCTTCATACCTATATTTAGCAATGTCAGCATACTGTGAGTCCATTAGTCTTCCGGGCTTTGCGCATTGGATGAAAACACAGGCTCAGGAAGAACTATTTCATGCGATGAAATTTTATGACTATATAAACGAAAGAGGATTTAAAGTTGATCTTCTCAAAATTGATGAACCGGAAAAAGAATGGGAATCCCCTTTAAATATATTTGAAGAAGTACTAAAACATGAACAATTTATTACTGATTCAATTAATAATCTTGTAAATATTGCAGAAGAGGAAAAAGATCATGCCACAAGAATTTTCTTAAACTGGTTTGTATCTGAGCAAGTTGAAGAAGAAGCCTCTGTAGACACAATCTTACAAAAATTAAAGCTTACAGGCGGTAAAGGCAGCGGATTATTTATGATAGACAAAGAGCTTTCAACACGTGTATTTACACCACCTGCAACTGAAGAGTAAAAAAAATAAATATTTTTTAAATAAAAAACATAATCGAGTAGGAGGCTACCCATTAATTGGGTAGCCGATTTCGATCTCTTACACCACCGTACAAGCCGTGCAGTAATTAATTACTATCTTTCTTTTCATTCTGATTTAACTTTTTGGCAGTGGTCAGTTGAGCACTGATGCTTACAAGTAAACTTAAGTTATATCAAAAGCTTACAGCGATTACATAAAAAAGGTGATGACCATCACCGAATTTATTCGATAGAATACCCCGCCCCTTGGGTCGCTAACTTATGTAAAGCTTTGCTTTGCGCTTAAAGTTATGGGGCTGATACCTCGACCCTTGGGTCGAGGAGGTTCATTTATAAGCTTTAGCCCATATATACAGTTTATTGGGGCTAACAACAAGTTCAATATTTTTAAATCCTGCTTGTAATAAAAAAGTTTTTAATCTGTCAGGGGTAAATGCTGTTTTATGTGCCATTGACTCAAAACCGTTTTTTAAAGACGGGCCATGTCCAAATAAAATATCTACGGTAGTAATCGGTCCGGCCGGCGATTCATAAACAACAGCGTCCAAATTGCCTTTTGTTATGAATTCCCCTAATACTTGTATATTTGGCAGTGTAATAAGCAAAAACCCGCCTTCTTTTATTACCCGATAAAATTCTTTTAACGCTGTTGGTACTTGATAGTCATAAACATGCTCTAAATTATGAGAAGAGAATATCGCATCAAAAGAGTTTTCCGCAATAACGTGCATATCCAGCATATCTCCGACAATATCAGGCTTTACAGACTCTTCTATGTCAAATCTTACTTCTTGCCATTCGCCCCCTTTAAAAGTGCTGTGCAGTTTTTCAGGATTATATTGACCACAACCTACATGTAATACATATTTTTTTGTTAAAGTATTTTGCTCCATGATTTTGCTCTTTATTTTTACCCTACTTTTCAATTAGTTAGAAAATTTTTTCCTTAAATTCAATATTAATTTATGTGAATTTTTTTTTAATCATCAAAAAACTGTAAAAAACTTGATAATCTTTAAATATTCTTTTAATTATTTTATTTTATTATAAAAGGATAAAAAAAAACCTCCAAGGGGGGATAGAGGTTTAAGTCCAAAATAGAGAGTTAGAGGTCATTTATTCAACATTTATTATTATAATCTAAAACCTATTTAAAATTCAAGTTTTTAATGTGAATTTTACACTTATTTACATACCTTTTAAATAAAGGCTGAAATTTAATTGTTTCAGGTATTTTGAGGTTCATTTTATAGAGTTATATATAATATTTTTTAAAATTTAATAAATATACATATTTTGAAGTATTTTTTAATCTAATTAAAAAATTAAATCCAAATTATGCTTGTCTTCATTATTTTCTTGCTTTTGTTTACTTTTATACCCGGAAGAATTTGAACCTTTGCCGTCTTTATCCATTTTATGTGAATTATATAGCTCTACAGGGCCATTGTATGCAAAAACTGTTTTTACATCAGGCAAAGTCTCCCCTGCAAATGGCAGATAAATTTTACCATCCATTTTTTTAGGCACGGCATCTGTGAGCATTTGCTTCTTATATGCTTGCAAAGTTTTTACTGTTTCTAAAATTTTTTCTTGAGCAACAACCTTACTTTGCATTTGAGCGGCGTTAACATTCAAAGCTTCAATTGCAGAGCGTGCATTATCAGATATATTAATATTAAACCCTGTTTTAGCTGTTGCAATTTGTCTTGCCAGGTTGCCGTCCAATTGGGAATCCAGGCCAAAAATTTTAACCTTGTCAGTCTGTTGGTTGGTTTGTCCAAAATCCAATTTTTCAAAAATATTTTTTTGTAGAGCTTCTATCTTTGAAGGGGCTGTTTTTTCAATTTCTAAATTTACATTAGCCAACTCATTGCCGGATATAAACTGTTTAGGCTCGGCAAAAATATTTTTATTGTTATTATTTATTAACCCAAAAGGATTTAAAGCCAAATTCATCCGCAAGATCCCATATTAGTTACAAATTATCTATCGTAACTTTTGAGATTCAACTTTAGTATAATTTTTTTGTTTTATTAATTTTTAAATCTTAAAATCCTTTTGATTATTGATTTTAAAAATTTTTTATTTTTGTTTAAAAAAACTTAATATATTTACTAATGTAAAGAAAATTAATATTCCGCCGGATATCCCAACAGAATCAGTAAAAAAATCTAAAATATCAAATGACCTGCCAGGGACAAAATATTGGTGTACTTCATCAGAAATACCTATAATTATTCCAAAAAGCAAAGTCTGCTTAGCTGCTGTATCAAAATTTTTTTTATTTAAATTAAATCCATAAGCCAACAATAAGCCCAACCCTGCATATTCCAATAAATGCAATGTTTTATCATAAGAGCCAACTTTAATAGGCAATTCCATACTGGATATATACCATATTAAGCCACTATACAGCCCGGCCGGTACTAATCTTAAATAAGATTTTATTTTAGTGTTTACATCCAAAGCAATACCCTTAATTTAATTGAGTACCAATATAAATACATTATTTTACAAAAATGGATAAAAATAAATCTACAACTCGGCAGATCCGGTCTGTATTAATTCGTAAGCGTCAAAGTGCACCCTGAAGAATTGATTATACAGAAAAGATATTTAAGAACCAGGATTGCTCATGAATATTTTAGAATAAAGTATTTCGCAATTTTATGAATGATTCTGTTTTTATTAAAGTAAGCACACTTTATATTAATTTATTTATTAACTTTAGCATATTAAAAGTTTATTTAGATTTTAGCACAGAATATTTTTATTTAAATTAAAAGCTTTAAAACTTATAGATTTAATAATTCATATATATACTTGTTTATATATTTATTTTACAATTTCTAATGTAGCATAATACGTGGTTAGTAAATGAAAAGGAAAATCAATTATGACAGGAATAAAAACTAAATGTCCGGGTGGCAATTGTGTTAAAAAAGCTAGCAGTGGATGCCCAGGTGGCAATTGTAACAAAGGTGGCGGCCAGAATAATGTTAAAAAGGCTGTTAATCAATATAAAGCAGAGATAAAAAAAGGTACACCAGAGCAGAAAGCTCTTAATACGGTAGCAAAAGCTCATAAAATGCAGCCTGAAGAGTTGAAAAAGGCCGTAGACGGTGGTGATAAAGGAGGTACAAAATCGCCCCCAGCCAATGCTGCTAAAAAATTAGATCTAAATGGATAATATACTAATCTAACTCAAAAATACTTTATATAAATATATCTGGTAGTGGTCAGTGTTTTAGATTGTTAAAAATACAGAAAAAGCACTTGATATAATTAAACTTATTTCCGAGTCTTTAGACTCTTAGCTTTTTTCGTATTGGTTTTTAAATGGTTTTCTAATATTAAAATAGCTGATATCAGCTTTTGTTGTTCATTCAAGCTTAAAGTTTTTTCCCCCACTCGACTATCATTCTGCTGGTTATTATCGTTATTTGTTTGTTGTTTTAATTCTTCCATCTCTCTGACTCCTTGTTATGATTTAACATCCCCTAGTTACAAATTGAGATTCTAATATATGATATATAGCCCCGTAGATACACGCGGTTTATCTGGATATTTCTTTCTAACATCTCAAAAATCTTTAATTATTTCTATTTTAACAAATATTTTATATATTATCGATAAGATTTAATTCTTATGTTTCTATAAATTTACATTTTGTTAAAATAGAAATAAAGATTCATATTTCGAAATTCAAACTTGATTCGTTTTATCATTTTTTACCCCCTATTTTAAATTCAAAAAGAATACTATATTTATTGGCAAAAAATAAACTAGTCGGGAGATTAATTTTATCTTTTAGATAAAATTAAATAGAGTTATGACTTAACTACTCTCACGCCTCCTGGCGTGTTTTTTATGATAAAATTTTGTCAAGATATAAACGTAAGCCTTTATCTTTTAAGACATAATTTGTATAATGACCTTAAGACAGATATAGTTGAGAGACCTCCTCTCAAAACTACTTTTATCACGCACTCTCGGCGTGATTTTTTATTGTAAAAAAAAGACAGCCTCAATAGCTGTTTGCAAGATAACAAAATAAAGAGTTATGTTATCGATGATAATAACCTATAAAACTATCTGGAGGGTTAACATATTTTCAAGTTTTTCTTTTTTACCCTCCAGACTAATATAATCTAGCCTCAAGAGCTAGAAATATTTAACATTAGAGGCGTTTGTATAATTACATCCCCTGCCGACCGAGAGAGTAAACATCGAGACGGAGTAACAGTCGCAAGGCTGTTTTTTATTGAGGGCAATTATTTTTATTTTTGGGTTTTATTTTTTTGTTGAGAAAGAAAGGGTGAAGGTATGGGAAGACCTTTTTTGGATATTAAAAAGCTTGATACTTTAGGCAGACAAGACTCTGACATCACATATAAAACATATAAAGCAAAATACGAAGATCAAGAAAGCGAAAGATTTTTTATAAAAAAAGACCAAAATGAAAAAACAAAAAAAGCAGTGGTGACACCTTACAAGCAAAAAGATGAAATTACATTTTTTAAAGACCCTAATGGTGACGTGCTCGAAATATCAAGGCCTGACCATCCTAAGGTAGCTCACTTTGGACCAGGAAAAAAAGGCTTCAAAGAGTTTGTCGCAAAACGTATTTTTGGATTAGAGTAAAAACAGAAAGGAATGAATTATGATAAAAGGTTTTGGTCAGTCACAAGTAATTGGTTTCAAGGGACCCCAAAAAAGGAAAAGACGATTAAAAAAGGTGTAAACCTTAATTTGAGAGATTAGAGATATTTTTCTAATTTTCTCCTCGATTGAATAATCGGCTTAAAAATCCAGAACTCCCATTACCTGCTTTTTTTTGAAGCATTTCTATTTCTTCAAGTGTTTTTTTCTTGGTTGCATTTAAAAATTTATCACTAACTGTTTGGAGATTTCCTTTAGCGGTACCAGCACTATTTAAAGTTGCAAATTCAGCCGAAAAGGGATTATTACGCCAGGTAGCATTTTCATCTTCAGTATTTATTTTGATTTTAAGTGTAGCCTTTGGGTCATTCGCAATTTTGTATAACATCTTAGAAGCAGAGGAGTTATTATCGGCTAGATTAAATATTTCATTGATTAAGTGATTATTTAAACTACTGATCCTGAATTTTTTTTCTTCATTTTCATCTACTCTTTCTTCTAGTCCAAAATCGAAGGTGAGTTTACCTTTAAAAGTTGAATTTTGTTGAATTTTGTTGATTGATCTATTATTGATCTTATTAGATCTTGAATGTTGTGGCGTTACATTGAGTTTCATTTTTCAATCTCTCCTTGTCGTTTTATTATCTTATCTCTTCTAAATTAATTCTAAATAAAAGAAACAATATATAAAATTATAGATTAACAAATTTTAATAAATCTTAACTTTTGTATTTTTATTTAAAATTTAACTCAAAAAATAAAAAATCTAAATCTAATTTTACAGTTGCATTTACTTTTTAAACTCCAAAATCGACCCCAGCACTGCTAAAAACAAAGCACAAACAGAATACGGGTTCATAAAAAAGTTAATAGCTACGTTTGAGCAAGTAGGTAAAAATACTTCTGGTGTAGGGATCATATACAAATAATGCAAAGGATTTAATATCACACAAATTGCTGTTATCATGCCGGATAAAACCTGTATCCTTAAGCCTTTTTTATGTCCGGTTATAAGTGTAATTGCCTTTGCTACAAAAAAACCAATAAAATATGCCGCCGCATATCCTAAAACACCAAGGCTGCATTTAAATAAAAACCAAAAATAAGTGCAGCCTATCCCGGAAATCACCCCCACTAGCCCGCCTAACAAATATTGTCTTTGACTAATTTCTTCCAGGTGGGTTAGTTTAGGTTGCGCGCATTCTTTGCATTTATAGCCGACGGGAGATTGAACCATACACTTGGGGCAAATAGATTTTCCGCAGGCTGTACATTTTAGCCTGGTTTCAACATTTTTGTGAATATAACAATATTTTTTTTCTTCCATAATACTTAAACGTATCTCCTTCTCTACTAACTTTGCTTATAAATATTTTTTCGTCCATTGTCATTAAAATATTTATAATTTTTTGGCTTTTAAGCATAATTTTGAAACAATACTTTATATTTTACTTTTTATTATTTATAATTTATATAATAAAAAATATTAAAAAAAAGAGGTTATAAATAAAAAAAATGTCAAATAAGAATAAATCAATAACAAACTTAGCTGATAACATTAGTAATATAAGTAGTGAAATCAAAAAAGAAAATATTATAAAGAATACTCACGTAAAAATAGCTTTTTATGATTCAAAACCTTATGATGTTGAAATTTTTAATGAAATCAACCAAAATTACGGCTATGATATTAATTACTTTAAATATCATCTAAATCCGGAAACTGCTGTCCTAGCAAAAGATCATAATATAGTGTGTGCGTTTGTTAATGATGATATATCAAGAGCAACTATTGATGAGCTTTATAATTGCGGTGTAAAACTTATAGCCCTTAGATGCGCAGGGTATAACAATGTTGATTTAAAACAATCCTCAACTAAAGATATAAAAATTGTAAGAGTACCTGGCTATTCACCGGAAGCCGTTGCAGAACATGCCATTGCACTAATTATGACTTTAAACAGAAAAATTCACAAGGCTTATAGCAGGACCAAAGAGAATAATTTTAGCCTTAACGGACTTTTAGGGTTTAATATTTATCAAAAAACAGTTGGCGTTATCGGTACAGGAAAAATAGGCCAGGCTTTTATTAAAATTATGAAAGGCTTTGGTGCTGATGTTATTGCTTATGACCCGTATCCGAATGAAGAACTTGCGAAGGAATTAGGCTTTAAGTTTGTGGATCTGCCAAGCTTATATAAAACTTCTGATATAATTTCGCTTCATTGCCCGCTAACAAAAGAAACTCATCATTTAATCAATAAAAACAGCTTATCTCAAATGAAAAATAACGTAATGATAATAAATACAAGTCGCGGCGGCATAATTAATACCAAAGATCTTATAAAAAGCTTAAAAATAAAACAAGTGGGTTCCGCTGGCCTTGATGTTTACGAAGAAGAAAGCAACTACTTTTTTGAAGATTTTTCTAACGAAGTTATAGCCGATGATACCCTTGCGCGATTATTAACGTTTAATAATGTTATAGTTACTTCTCATCAGGGTTTCCTCACCAAAGAAGCCTTACATAATATAGCTAATACAACTTTAGAAAGTATAAAAGCTTTCCAAACCGGAAAAGAGTTAGTAAATGCTGTTATTTAGATAAAGTATTTTTCATCTCTACCGCAATACTAGCCGGAGAATCAGCATTAATAATGGCTCTAACAACTGCTATTCTTTTTGCACCGGCATTTATTACTTCTTTTATATTATCCAAATTAATGCCACCTATGGCAAACCACGGTATAGATACATTTTTAGATGTCCACTCCACATACTCCAGCCCGACAGACTTACGCCCCGGCTTTGTAGGGGTTTCAAAAACAGGACCGACCCCAATATAATCAGCACCGGTCTCTTCTGCTGTTTTAGCATGCTCCGGGCAATGCGTTGATATGCCTATTATTATTTCATTACCTAATATTTTTCGTGCTGAGTGTATATCTATATCACTTTGTCCCAAATGCACACCGTCAGCTTTAACTATCCGAGCAATGTCAACCCTGTCATTAATAATAAATATAGCATCATAAAGCGCGCATAGCTCTTTAACCTTTTTAGCAAGCTCTAAAATTTCATTGGCCTGTGCTGTTTTTTCCCTTAACTGGACAATATTAACACCGCCCTCCAGGGCTGATGCTATTTTATCCAGAAATTCATTGTGAGTAGCGTATTTTTGTCGGTCTGTGACCAGGTATAGTTTGGCTTTTTGCAGCCTTTCAGTTTTTATTTTTTTCTGTAATTCTTTAAACATTTCTTTTTCCATTGTATATGAGCGGTACCTTAATTCCTCAAAACTATTATTTGATATATTATTTAAGCTGCTGAATTCCGCAAGTGCACGCAGGGCTTGTTGTAACCTTTTAAAATTCGCTTGATATACATTGATTAAACTTATTTTATTAGTGGGATTACTTATATCCGTCCCTATGTCGTTTTCGGTATCGCGAGACTTTAATAAGTCTTCGTAGGAGGAGCTTAAACTTTTATTAAGTTCGTGCCTTGCATATTTAAGTTCTTTAGAGAGGTCTTTATTATCCAGATAAAACCTGGCGATCTCTTCTATTACTCTTAGTGCTTCGTTTGCTCTGTTTAGATTTACATCCAGTATTCTGTTCATTACCTTATTATTCTTTAAAAAATTTAATTTAATATTTTAAAATATTTTAAATTTTTTTAATTACTTATAAACTTAAAATTTAATATACCGGATCGATTATAACATATAAACAAAATTAATTCTGTCTTAATGGCTATATATAAAACCTTTTAAAAATATTAAATTATTTGTTTAAGGGAGGGAAGAGTATTGGAAAAAAAACAGAAAGATCAATATTATTCAATGCCTTTTCCGGATTTAGTCAGGCTATGCCAACAGGATGATCAATTTGCCCTGGACATTTTAATAAAACGAAATGAAAAAATTGTTTATAATACCTTATATCATTTGGACCCTAACCGGCCCGACCTGTCAGACCTAACCCAGGAAGTACTTTTTAGGATGGCAAGGTCAATAAAAAAGCTAAGAAATCCGGATACATTTAAGTATTGGCTTAATCAAATTATCACCAATCTTTTTTACGATGAACTAAGGCGCAAAACTCGTAGGTTACCGACTGTTTCCATAGATGAACCTATTTCAGAGCAGGATTATGCATCTGTTGTAACCAGAGAAATACCTGATATCGGACAAATCCCCGAAGAAAGTATTTTGGGCAGCGAATTGGATGAGAAAATAAAAGAAGCAATTCAAAAATTACCGGAACAGTTTAGAATTGTTATCGTCTTAAGAGAACTACAGGGGTTAAGCTATGACGAAATAGCTAAAATCACCAAAACAAGTATCGGAACTGTAAAATCCAGGCTGGCTCGTGCAAGAAACAAGCTGCAAGAACATATAAGACCTTACCTTCAATAGTTTATCAATAAGAAAGGATTGATGATGGAAGATCATATTTGTGAAGAGATTAAAGCTTTGATACCTGATTTTCATGACGGAGAAATAAAGGATAAAGAGTTATATGACAAAATATCCAGGCATTTAAAGGTCTGTAAGGATTGTAGGGCTGAACTGGAGCAACTTATAGAATTATCTAAAATCGTAAAAAAGTATTTTAATGTAGAAGAAATTGATAATAGTTATAAATATAATACAGAATTTTTAATGTATAATCCGGATGAAATCCAATACTGTAATAATGTACGTGATAAGATATCTGCTTATATCGATAATGAACTGCTGGAGCAAGATAGGTTAATAGTTGAAAAGCATTTAAAAAACTGTAAAATTTGTTATAGGGATTATGAAAACTTAAAGCTGACAAGCCAAATTGTTCAAAAATACTTTGATAAAATTAATTTTTCCGAGGCAAACGTATCAAGCCGCGTTATTGAGAGACTGAATAAATATAAAACCGAACGAATAGCAATTTCCATAGCTGTAGCAACTGTACTGGGGGTTGCTTTATTTCATTTTATATTTATAAGTAATTTTAAGTTTGAACTAAATGATAAGTCGTTTAAAACTAAAACCGGTCAGCAATCCAACGAGCAAAACCCAGAAGAAACTGAAAAAATTTTACCGGGCCTGTCATTTTAGGGGGGTAGTCGCCACCTCTTATAACTCACCTTGAGTCATTGACTGGCTTAAGCTGTACAGTATAATTATAGTTTTCTTTCAGGGGTACTGATGGACTCTGCTTAAAGCTTTTTATATGGGTTATTGGCGTGTTTTTTATTTCGATTTTGGCTCCTTTCATAAATTGATTGTAGTAAGTTTAGAGCAAGTTTAAGTAGTTTTACTTGCGGAAACTCATTTACTATATCCATTAAGGCGGATATTAACATATTTAAATCTTTAAAATTTTGAAGTTTCAGAGCTTTGTTTTTATTAGGTAAAGCAGAATTTAGTTCATCTATTATTTTTGATTCTATTTTAGAATTACCTGATTTGATTTCTTTGAATAATTGTTCCTTAAACTCATCATTAAAATCTAAAACTTTGTTTTTTATGTCTTCAATATCTTTAGAAAGACCGTCAATTAACTCATAGACCTTAAAATTTTCTTTGCATTCTTCACATTTAATAGAATTTTTGGGGCTATCATTATATCTCTTAATTATTTCATCATAGTCTATAAATCCATTACAGTTGCTGTTTGGGCATTTGAATTCACGTTTTTCTACAATTCTTTTATAGTTTGTAAAAATTTCCTGGAATTTCTTATTAATACTAAAAAGCATATCTTTTATGCTAAAGTTGTATTTTCCCGAGACCTCGATAAGTATTTGTTTATTTTTAAGCTCAATCCTGGATTCAACCCCTTTTTCTACAAGGTAAATTCCTGTTCTCCAATACATTGAATTAGAATTAATATCTTTCTTAACATTATTATGGGCTTTAACAATAAATCTTGTCATGATATCAGCAGGCAAGTAATTTAAAGAAACTCGAATTTTTGCTTTAACGTCGCTAAGGTTATCATTTATAGCTTTTTTAGGTAGTAATGAAGGGATAATATAACATCCTCTTGCTTCAAGCTCAAATGCCAGCTCAAAAATTTGTAAAAGGTCAAGAAGAAAATATCGGTCATTATAGTCATATTTATCCTTAGTCCATATCTGCTCAAACATTGATCTTTGCAATATTCCGGAATTGTTTTCAATAATTTTTGATTTTTCTGCTGCAACAATATCATAAATAGAATTTGTTACCCATTCCGGATTCAGGATAATTTTGTGACTTAAAAAATCGTCTTTCTCTTTACTTAAAGGATTTTCCTTATAATATAAAATCCTGCCTAGTTGCGCCAAAACATCCAAAACACCTATGATTTTATTTTTATCAGTTTCTAAGTATCCAATTTCTTCAAAAAATTCATCAAATGTAATATGGTTTTTACTTTGTGAAAGTTCATTTAGTTTATTTTCAATTTCTATCCATTTTTTAGGCCATTCATAACAGAATAAACTTTTATGATCTGGAGAATTAAGAATATATTGAATTTTTTCGTATAGGTTATTAAATTTTTCTTCCTGCTTTAAGCTAAGTTCCTGCTCCGGATTTAAAATATTGTCTCCAAAGTATTCACGATAAGTCCTAACAGGAATTTTTTCTATATTTTGTTTTTTATCTATTTTATTTTTAATGATTAAAACAGGACTTTTGCTATCGAATATATTGTTTCCCTCTATAGTACTTTTATCTTCACAGGTAAAAGAATTAATAGTATGAAGCCAGTACTCAATTTTTGAATCATCTATTTTTTTATTTGAATCACATAGCAAAAGATAAAGTGACCTTTTGGTCATAAAAAATTTATGAATAGGATGATAAATAACTTGACCTCCAAAATCCCAAATATTTACCCAGAATTTGTCTATTTCTACAGAGGTGATTTTTGTTTTATCTTTTTCCATTTGGACTCTACTAAGCTCTGTACCCACTGTGGATATCCATTCATGTCTACACTCAACAAATTGCTCACCCCTGGATTTTTTTTCTAAAGCCTCTCGCAGGCAAGATTTTCCAATAGCAGGCTCTCCACAGATTACAAGTTTTGCTTCTGTCCTTTGAATGAGATTTCTCGCATATTGTTCTTTTAAAAAATCAAAAAGAAGAGACGGATTATTTCTACAAGAATTTATTACCTCTTGCGGAATATCTAAATCCAGTCCGTCAAGCCAGAGAGTCTGCAAGTTTTTCAGTTCTGTTAATTCATAAGGCAAAGTCTTTAATACATTACCATCTATCTCTACTTCCTCTAAGTCTGCTTGTATATCCCACACTTTGATGGTATTATCATAACTCCCGGATGCTATATATTTTGAGTCTGCACTTATCGATACACTATTGACAAAACTTGTATGCCCCGATAATGTCCTTATATTCTCTCCTGTTTCTAC
>JANQHM010000086.1 GCA_028282645.1 Candidatus Gastranaerophilales bacterium | reverse complement strand
ATTGTTAAAGACGAATATAATTGTGCAAATGATAATATAATAGACATAACTATTGATAGAAATTATAGTAGAAAAGAAGAATTAAACAAGAAAAAGCCCCACTATTAGCAGGACTTGACGTAGAGATCAAGACAATTTTAAACAATAACAACTTTTTATTCTTTAAAAGGGATAGTTGTCATTGTTTTTTTTAAAAATTGTTTGTTTTTATTTTTATAAGATTTTATACTATTAATATACTAACTCTAAAATACTTTTCAGATTCTTTAATCAGGTAAAAGCTAATAAAATAAGTTATTCTATGAATTGCGAAGCGGGAGCGTTAAAAAGTGAAGTTGATATTTTTTATTTTCTTATTTTTTATTTTTAATACACATAAATGCTTAGCACTTTTTGATATTGAAAAAAGATTAATTTATTATCCTATGAATAAACAAATAGCTGACATTAGACTGAAATTAAAAGAACCTTTGCAAGACATAAATTTTTACAGTTTAGATGGTACAAAATTAAATGCCTGGTATATAAAATCCCAAAAAAGCAAGCCTACAATAATTTATTGCCACGGACAAGGTGAAAATATAAGTATGTGGCAAAGTATAGCACAATTCTTATCCGATAACGGCTACGGAATATTTATGCTGGAATATAGGGGACATGGTAGAAGTAAAGGTTCACCAAGAGAAAGCGGTTTATATTTAGACTTGGAGTCTGCTATAAAGTACTTAAAAGATTATGAAAACATAGAACAGAATAATATAGTGTTATGGGGGCGCTCTCTGGGTGGTGCAGTAGTATGTGATATAGCATCCAGGGATAACTTTATGGGTGTAATACTGGAGAGCACTTTTACAAATATAAGAAATGAGGCTTTATTTCTTACTAAAAATAAAATCCTGGAAGGTAAATTTCGTTTTTGGACTAAAATTTCATCAAAATTTGTAGCAACTATACCTCTAACTCAAAAGTTTGATAATGAAAACAAAGTAGCTATGATCTCATCGCCTTTATTGATAGCACATTCTATACATGATAAGACTGTACCTTCTTATATGTCAGTTCAATTGTCTAAAAAAAATCCCAATGCCAAGTTATACCTTTCCCAAAAGGGTAGCCATCATTCCAGTGAGTGGATTAAAGACGAAGTTTTAAAGTTCTTAACAGAAGTTTTAAAGAAATAAATTTTTATTAAAGCAATTTTCTAACAATATTTGTTTTTATATATATACATAACATAACTCATATACCAGCACCACCATCTCAATAAAGCACTAATATTAATTAAATTAAAAAAATAATAATTAATATTAAATTAGTATATTACCTATATCTAATATTTTATACTAACTCATAGAAGTTTTTAATTATATTACTTTTAAAAAGTAATAAAAGATTTTTAATAAAACAAACATTAATAATCTTCTAAAATATAGCCTACTTAATTAGTCTCTCTTTTTTTATAATTCTCTTTTAAATCCATTCTCAGCCGAATTTCTTTCTTCTCTCGGCTGTTTCTTATGAAGATTCTGCAAATCTTTCTTATTAAAAAAGAATAACCTGCAGAATCATTTTACTGAAATGCAGGTTAACGGGAAAATAAAAAATTATGTCAAATCACCTTTTAAGCACCATATAGAAGCTTCATTGATTTGTACATTTACTAAACGGCCCATTAAATCCTGTTCACTTTCAAAATGCACTATCTTATTTTCTCTGGTTCTACCGGACAGAATAATTTTATTATTTTCTTCTTTTTTATTTTCAACTAAAACTTCTGTAGTAGTATTTAAAAATCTTTGATTAGACTTTATTACACTTTCTTTTACTTTATCATTCAGCCTGTTTAAGCGTTGTTTTTTTACTTCTTGTGATATTTGATCATCCCACGTAGCGGCGGGTGTACGTTTCCTTGGTGAGTACGCAGCTGTATTGCAATGATCAAATACAATTTCGTCAATTATACCAAGAGTATCTTCAAATTGCTCTTCAGTTTCGCCGGGAAATCCAGTAATAAAATCTGATGTTATACTTACATTTGGCATACTTTTTCTTATTTTATTTACCAGTTCAATATATTCTTCCCGTGTATAGCGTCTTTTCATCCTTTTCAGTACTGCGTTATTGCCTGCCTGCACAGGTATATGAAAATACTCACAAACTTTACTCAAGTTTTTTACGGTTTCAATCAAGTTATCAGTAATATCAGCAGGATATGACGTTACAAACCTTATGCGCAATATATCATCAATTTTATGAATTTCTTTTAATAAATTAGCTAAATTAATATCAGGATCATCACAATCATTACCGTAAGAGTCAACGGTTTGTCCCAGCAAGATTATTTCTTTAAATCCATGTTTTGCTATATCCTCTGCTTCTCTTAAGATATCCTCAGGCTTTCTGCTTCGTTGTCTTCCTCTGGTGTAAGGCACTATGCAATAAGTGCAAAAATAGTCACAACCTTCTATAATAGGTAACCAAGCAGATATCCCATCCTGTCTTTTGACAGTATAGTCGCTTGATGGTTCAACAGGGGTTGTTGTAACCGCGCAAAGCCTGTCTTCATTATCAAGACTTTTTATTAATTCAGGAAGTTGATGAATATTATGGGTTCCAAAAACCAAATCCACATAAGGAGCCCTTTTAAATACATCATCCTTTGCCTGTTGGGCAACACATCCGCACATAACAATTTTAATATCGGGATTAGCTCTTTTCATTTTGCCCCATACTCCAAGATAGCTATAAGCTTTGTCTTCTGCTGTTGCCCTAATACTACAGGTATTAATTATTAACAGGTTAGCCTGCCTGGGATCTTCGGTTAGTTGATATCCTTCATCCTGTAACAATCCTGCAATAAGCTCACTGTCAGATTTATTCATTTGACATCCAAGGGTTTCTATATAAAGCTTTTTATTCATTTTAGTTGTCATCTATCCTCTTACCTATACTAATATTTCAAATAATTATACACTTAGGCCCCTCTATTATTCTAATTTAAAAAATACCTGATAGGTTATATTATTATATATAATTTTACAATTGAAAAATTAATATTTTGGTTTAAATTAAATCTTAATAGAAAGTTTTAAAAAATTTTTCTTAATAATTGTATAATATTGTATTTTTGACCTTTGACGAACCCTTTGTTGTTTGATATAATAAAAATACGTGTGATTTAATTTTGTGATACTAGTGGATAATTTAGAAAGAGTTATTTATGATAGAGGTACAGAACCTCCGAAATAAATACAAAGACCACCCTGTAATCAAACCTTTAATAATATATTGTGAAGATAAAAACCTTGGATTTGAACTGATTAAGGATTCCAGGTTAATTAAAAGTGGTCTAAAAGGCTTTCGGTACGAAAATTGTTACTATATGACAATAGGAAATCGATTATTAGAAACAGAGTCTCAGGCTACAAAATGGGGAGATCTGTTTACTCTTTTAATTGAAGCTTATAATCATCTAGGTCTAGAGTATCCTGAACCAATTACAAAAGCAGCAAAAAGTTTTAAAAGAAAACTGTAGTAATATCTTTTCATTTTTATTATTTTAAAAGGAGCTATCACAAAGATAAGCTCCTTTTAAGTCTTACATATATATGTAGTTTCTCCTAGGAAACTGAACATTTACCGATGATTTCTTCTGCAATATTGTTAGGTACAGGCTCATATTTTGAAAATTCCATACTGAATGTTCCACGGCCTTGAGTTTTACTACGTATATCTGTAGCATAACCGAACATTTCTGAAAGAGGAACGAGAGCGGTAACTTTTTGAATATTTGTACCTTCAATCATTTCCATACCTTCTACACGTCCTCTTCTGCTGGAAAGGTCACCTATAACATCACCCAGATATTCATCAGGCACTTCAATTTCTACTTTCATCATTGGCTCTAAAATCGTAGGATCAGCTTTTTTAACGCCATCTTTGATCGCCATACTTCCTGCAACTTTAAATGCCATTTCGCTACTATCTACATCGTGATAGCTTCCATCGTAAAGAGTAGCTTTAACATCGATAACTTCGTAACCTGCAATGATACCGCCGGCAAGAGCTTCTTCAATACCCTTTTGTACTGCAGGAATGTATTCTCTAGGAACAACACCACCAACGATTTTATTCTCGAATACAAATCCGCCGCCCTCACCAAGAGGTTGAATTTTAAGCTTAACATGACCGTACTGGCCACGACCGCCGGATTGTCTTACGAATTTACCTTCTGCATCAACTTCTTTATTAATGGTTTCTCTGTAAGCAACCTGAGGTTTACCTACGTTAGCACCAACTTTAAATTCTCTTAATAATCTGTCTACAATAATTTCCAGATGAAGTTCACCCATACCGGATATAATTGTTTGACCTGTTTCCTGGTCAATTTTTACTTTAAAGGAAGGATCTTCATCAGCAAGTTTGCTTAGTCCTACCGTTAATTTGTCCTGATCGGCTTTTGTCTTTGGTTCAATAGCTACTGAGATTACAGGCTCCGGGAATACGATCGATTCCAGGATTACAGGATGTGCTTCATCTGTAAGAGAGTCACCTGTTGTAGCTTCTTTTAAACCAACAATAGCAGCTAAATCACCTGCTGAAATTTCAGGTACTTCCGTTCTTGAATCAGCTTGCATTTGAACAATACGGCTGATTCTTTCTTTTTTACCGGTTGTTGCATTTAATACATAACTACCTGCTTTTAGGACGCCACTATATACTCTGATAAAGGTTAATCTGCCGACATAAGGGTCTGTCATGATTTTAAATGCTAATGCTGCAAAAGGTTCATCCGGTGAGCTTTTTCTTTCTGTTTCAATACCGGTTTTATCTATACCTTTGATAGCCGGAACATCAATTGGAGCTGGCATATAATCGATTACCGCATCTAACAATAACTGTACGCCTTTGTTTTTAAACGCAGAACCACAAGTTACAGGTATTATTTTATTTTGAATTGTTGCGATTCTAATACCTTTCATTAGCTCTTTTTCAGAAATTTCTTCTCCTTCAAGGTATTTCATCATTAATTCGTCATCAACTTCGGATACAGCTTCTACTAAAGCTTCTCTGTATTCTTTAGCCTGCTCTTTGTATTCAGCAGGAATATCTGTTTCTTCAATATCCGTACCTATATCATTTTTATAGATATAAGCTTTTTGTTTTACCAGATCAATAATACCGGATAGTTGATCTTCTGCCCCTATTGGTAATTGAATAGGATGAGCATTGCCTTGTAATCTGTTTCTAATTTGGTCAACAACCCTTAAGAAGTTTGCTCCGGTTCTATCCATTTTATTAACAAATACCATTCTTGGGACCTGATATCTGTTTGACTGTCTCCATACGGTTTCTGACTGTGATTGAACACCGCCTACCGCACAGAAAACCGCAACAACACCATCTAGTACACGCAATGATCTTTCAACTTCTATAGTAAAGTCAACGTGCCCCGGTGTATCAATAATATTAACCTGATGATCTTTCCAGAAGCTTGTTACAGCCGCTGAAGTAATTGTAATACCGCGTTCTCTTTCTTGATCCATAAAATCAGTTACTGAGGTACCTTCATGTACTTCACCGATTTTATGGCTTACGCCTGTATAATACAAAATTCTTTCTGTTGTCGTGGTTTTGCCTGCGTCAATGTGTGCCGCAATACCTATATTCCTAATTTTACTTAATGGAGTCTTTTTAGCCACTGTTTATGTTCCCTTCTTTAAATTATTTTTTCACTGCCCTCATGTTTAAGTTGTCAAAATTTTCAAAATTGTTCCTTGCAATGAAGACTTTTTATTTTTGTAACTAAAAATTTACAAATGTTAAAAATTTTTGGGTAGCGAAAATTTTTATCGTCTGCCCCATGTCCTTTTAATATTCAAAGGATTTTTTACTTATATATTAAAATAAATCCGTGAAAAATATTTCAACGAATTTTATTAAAATTATAATACTATTTTAATGCTATACAAAATCATAATCATATACCTGTTAGATTTAATTTTGTACATCACTATTAATACCTATAATGAGCAAAAGCTTTATTTGCATCAGCCATTCTATGAGTATTATCACGATTGGTTACAGCAGCACCTACACCATTATATGCATCAATTAAAGCATTAGCTAATTTCTCGATGAATGATTTTCCTTTTCCTTTAATAGCAGCTTCTATAATCCAGGTTGAACTTAATGCTATACCTCTGTCTTCTCTAACTTCAGATGGAACCTGGTAGGTTGTACCGCCAATTCTTCTTGCTTTAACTTCAATTAAAGGTGTTGCGTTTTTAATCGCCTGATTAAATACTTCTAGTGGTTCGTCATTGGTAATTCTTTCTTTAACTATCTCTAAAGCTTTATAGAGAATTCTTTCTGCGAGGCTTTTTTTACCTCTTTTCATTATTCTATTTATAAATTTTGCTACATCTACACTATTATAAATGGGATCCGGTAGCGGCACTCTTCTGGCTGGTTTGTTTCTACGTGACATACTTTTATTTACCTCTTAAATTACTTTTTCGCTTTTTCTCTTTTAGTACCGTATTTGCTTCTGCCCTGGGCTCTTTCTTTTACGCCTGCAGTATCCAATGTTCCGCGGATAATGTGATATCTTACACCAGGTAAATCTTTTGCCCCACCGCCTCTGAATAATACAGCAGAGTGCTCTTGCAGGTTGTGCCCTATACCTGGAATATATACTGTAACCTCATGTCCGCTGGTTGCTTTAACCTTAACAACTTTTCTTAAAGCTGAATTAGGTTTTTTAGGAGTAGTTGTATATACTCTTACGCATACACCACGTCTTTGAGGACATCCTTTTAATGCTGGGGACTTGGTTTTCTCTTTTTGTCTTTTTCTTTCTTTTTCTTTTCGTACTAATTGACTAATAGTTGGCACTTATTCCTCCTTATTTTACGAGTTTTTTATCTATGTTAATATTATATTACATACACTATCTTACTATATATTATAGAATTTCAATTATTCCAATTGTAGAAATAAATTTGGAGCGTACGAGATTCGAACTCGTGGCCTCTTCAATGCCATTGAAGCGCGCTACCAACTGCGCCAACGCCCCTTATATGAACTTAACAAAAATTTATTATTTTTATTTGATTAAGTTTCAATTTCAAAGTATATTAAATATGTTCGAGTGTCAATATAAAAAAATATGAATATAATCACTCTAAAATACTTTTCAGATTATGCAATCGTATTAAAACTAATAAAATAGGCTATATTTTGAAAAGAGTAGCCTGTAATTTAATTGATGAGAAATAATAAATTAATATCATTATGAATAGTTTTGTTAAAGAATTTTATAAAATACGTAACATTTTAGAAAAAAATGACGGGGTAATATCTTTTCCTACAGATACTGTCTGGGGGGTTGGCTGTAGAATCAATAATGTTGATGCTGTCGAAAAAATTTATGACTTAAAAGGGCGTGATAAGTCTAAACCTCTTATCTTATTGGGAAATGATATTGAAAGTTTATTACCTTATATTGTAAAGAATATTCCGCCAAGTGCACAAAAAATTATAGAAAAATACTTTCCCGGGGCTGTTACATTGGTTTTGGCCAAGAGTAATAAAGTGCCTGATTATATTACTTCCGCTCTGAATACAGTTGGGATTAGAGTGCCTGACTGTTTCCCTTACAGGAATATGGTTAGCCAATGTGTTGGTGAGAAAATTCTTGCTACAACTAGTGCTAATTTATCCGGATGGGCAGCTGGTATTAATTATGATGATGTTTACAATTCTATTGGTGATTATGTTGATTATATTTATAATCCTGAGTATCAAAATACAAAAGAACTTGAGTCTACTGTTGTTATGGTTGATGAGTTTGATAATATTAAAGTTTTAAGGCAGGGAGCTATTGAGATAAATTTATAATTATATATATATTAAAAAACAAAAAGTCAAATAAATAGGCAAAGCCGGTGAAAAGCAAGACCACAACAAATAAAGCCTCCTTATTAGTGGGTTGGGGGTAGATAAGGAGAACAAAATGAATAAATTAAGAATAGCTATAGGTTCTGATCATGGCGGATATGAGATGAAGCAGGATATTATTAAATTTTTAAAAAAAAATAATTACAAGTGTGATGATTTGGGCAATTATAACGGTGAGCCCGTTGACTATCCTCTTATTGCCCAAAAACTTGCAAAAGAAATAAACGTCGGTAATTTTGACAGGGGTATTTTGCTTTGCGGATCAGGCTTGGGAATGGCTATTGCCGCAAACAAAGTAAAGAATATTAAAGCCGTAACTTGTCATGATACGTACTCCGCTAAAATGAGCAGAGCTCACAATAATGCAAATGTTTTAACCCTTGGGGCCAGAGTAATTGGCATTGAATTAGCAAAAGATGTTGTTAAAATATGGCTAGAGTCAGAATTTGAAGGTGGTCGACATCAATGGAGGGTTGATTTGATTGAATGAATAGAAACAAAAATAATAAAAATACTATTTGGATTGATATTTGTACTAAGTCAGTGGGGTTGATTTTAGTTTTATTTGCGGCTGCAGCTTTGATCTTAAATGTTTTTCAAGTAGAAAAGCAAGTAATGTATAAGCCTACGGATGATTATAAAGAACCGCCTATTGAAATTGCTAATAAACTTGAACTTTCTGAATTTTTAAACAATAAAAATCAACACTTGAAAATGTTTCATATAAAAGGTATCAAAAAATCGCCTGCAATACTTTTTGCCCATGGGAACTCCTGGAATGCTACGCATTTTTTTAAAAAGGTTAGCTTTTTAGCCCAAAAAGGTTATAATATATATTTATTTGATTATAGAGGTTTTGGTAAGAGCGAAGGTAAGCCGAATGAAAAAGGTTTGTATCAGGATTTGGAAGCTGCCGTAAAAAATTTACAGGATTTAGGCATATCAAAGGATAATATTATTCTATGGGGTCATTCTCTAGGTGGGGCTATTGTTGTTGATATTGCCTCCAGATTTGACTTTAAAGGTGTTATCCTTGAAGGGACTTTTACCTCTATGGAGGATATGAGAAAATTTGTTACTTCTCAGCCTATTAACGGAAAGGGCTTTTTAATTTTTAGGAATATTGCTTATAATTTAATGATTTTAACCCAGAAATATGACACTAAATCTAAAATAGGGAAGATCACTTCTCCTTTATTAATCGTGCATTCTGAAGAAGATGAGACTGTACCTTGCTTTATGGCTAAAGAGCTTAGGAAGTTAAACCCCAATGCAAAAATTTTTATTTCTAAAAATGGCAAGCATAGCGAAGTAGGTTGGCAAAATGATAAGATTTTTAAGTTTATAAAGAGTTTATCTAAATAAAAAAAAGTAAAATAATATTTTTTGATAAAATATATCTATATCAATAAGTAGATAAGAAAATTTTTATGATGAGTAATTTGAGATCAGGATTTGTGCACACACGAAGAGATGCTTGGGTAGAGATAAATCTATCTTGTATTGAACATAATATTAGGGTGTTAAAAAGTTTAATAAGCGAACAGGATAAGTTTTTAGCAGTTGTAAAAGCTGATGCATACGGACACGGTGTAACTATGCTGGCCCCTACACTTGAGGCCAGCGGAGTGGATATGTTTGGAGTTGCATCTGTTGATGAAGGGATACAATTGCGCAATTCCGGTATTAAAAAACCTATACTTGTACTTGGGGCTGTACCTATCTGGTCGGTTGAAGCGGCTGTACAAAACTGTATACAGATTTCTGTGTTTAGCAAGGAACATATTGATGCTTGCCGTAATGCTTATGAGAAACTAAAAATAAAACCTCAAATACATATAAAAGTAGATACGGGAATGCATAGAATCGGCATACCTTGTGATATTGCGGTTGACTTTATTAAGAGTGTTGAAAAATTGGATTTTATTATGCTGGTGGGCGTTTTTACTCATTTGCCCTGTGCTGAAGATAAAAATATATCTTATGCCCAAAATAAAAAGTGGGTTAAAATTATTGAAAATTTACCTAAGAATAAAAATTTATTGATACATATATTAAATTCAGCTGGCTTGATAAGCTATAAAGATTTTAAATGTAACTTGGTAAGAGCCGGTATTGGTATTTATGGCTTGGCTCCCGTGTTAGACAAAGATGTAGAGTTTGATAATAACCTTAAACAGGTTATGAGTGTTAAGGGGAGGGTTGTCCATATACAAGAGCTTTCTGCGGGTGAAGGCGTGAGCTACGGATATAAATATATTACCGATAAAAAAATAACAAAAGTTGCTACTATTCCCATTGGTTATGCTGATGGGGTTTCCAGGAATTTATCCAACAGGATTTACGGATTGATTAATGGCGTTAAAGTGCCTCAGATTGGTAATATTACTATGGATCAGATGATGTTTGATATTACGGGTATGGATAAAATTAAAGTCGGTGATATTGTTACCATATTAGGCAAAGATGAGGATGAAATTATTACTATTGACTCCTGGGCAGAAAAATTAAATACCATAAATTACGAAATCCCTTGCAGACTTCGTGTTAGGTTACCTAGAGTTTATACAAGGGATTTCCCGGTAAGTACATAAAAGTAATTCCCGGTCCTTATTTAAATCTCCTGTTATTTTAGACATTTTTGCCTCCTTTGTTTCTTAAACATTAATTAAAAAGTTTTATGTTAAACCTAACTTCAATAGCAATTCAAAAAAATAATTATTTTACTTGGGTAATACCTAGTATAAAACATAGTTTCTCAAATTAAATTTGCTACCGGTATAATAGTTTGCCTGTACAAACAAAAAGTTTTAATACTTATCTACTTTATTGTATTTGAAAAGAAAAAAAAGCGATGGCATACAAAAATTAAAAATTATTTAAATTATTGTATAGGCTAAATAAGTCATCGTAGCTTATATAAAAAAAATACTCCCTAAGTTACCTATAAATTATGTAAATTATAAAAAATTTTTTATTAAAATTAATTCGATAGCTGGAGTTGCAATTTTAAAACTATAGGTTATAATATATTACGTGTTATGAAGTTAATTCTGAAAGGTAAGACTTAAATGAATAAGGAAGAATTAGTACAAGAGATAGCAAAAAAAGCTAAGTACACACAAAAAGAAGTTGCTGAAATTTTAAAAGTAACTTTAGAGGTTGTAGAAAAAACAGTTGCTAAAGGTAAAAAAGTTACTTTAGTTGGATTTGGTACGTTTCAAGCTAAAAAAAGAGCTGCCAGAACAGGAAGAAATCCACAAACTGGTGCAGAGATTGAAATACCTGAAAAAACAGTTCCTACATTCTCTCCTGGTAAAGCATTTAAAGAAAGAGTTAATAAAAAGTAGTCTTTTTTTGAATCAAAATATTAAAAAAAAATTTACAAAAAACTGCCTCAATTTACTAAAGAGGCAGTTTTTCTAACTGGGATCTTCTTTTATGTCTTTACTATACAGCTCATTTCAGAGCGAGTATAGTTAGAAGGCTCTAACCGGATTTTGACCATACATCGGGCTTGGATAACCTGGTTGATAACTGCCCATTGGATATCCGCTTCCAGCAAGTTGTAATGATGAAAAATTCATTCCTGGTTGAGGTGGTCCCCAACTACCGGTCCTTATATAATTTTTTATTTGTTCATTTTGCTGCATTTGTGAAGCCTGCTGTACCTGCTGTTGTTGAGCGTAAGCAACTTGCATTTGTTGCTGTTGTTGCAGAATTTCAGCTTGTTGTTCTGCTATGGATTTGCCAAAGATTGCATCACCTGTTTTTTTACCAAGCCAATCACCGCCCATTCCCAATGCGAAGCCTGCACCGGTAGATTTTAAGTTAGCCAATGAAAAAAAGCCTTTACCTGTAGTTCCCGGCATATATCCCATTGCTATAGAGCCACCCAGAGTTGCCATTCCCACTCTGCAAAATGACCTGCCTAGCTGAGCACCAAAATCACCATTCTGAAAAGCCTCTATTAATGCGGGAACTTCGAATGCTACAGGAAATGCAGCTCCCCATACGGGTGTATTCCTGAATCCTTGATTTATTGTGGCAAAAAAACCGCTTCCTTCTTCAACTCCCTGTGAAGCAGACTTTGCCACAGTAGATCCGGTTTTTTTCCCAACATTTTTTAAGACATCATCAATTGTCGTGGAAAATATCTTTTTTGCTAAATCACCTATTCCCATTTTTTTCCTTCCCATCTTCCCCGTGAAGATATACTAACTCGAAAATACTTTAATGAAGTTCATATTCTTATTTTTCCTCCCTATTTTCCTTTGAAAATAAAACATTCCCAAATTAATAAACAAAAAAGCTTTTTAATAATTGCTTATTTTATATAAAGAAATATTAAAAAACTTTAAAATTAGTTTAAAAAAACAGTTATAGCAAGAAAAATTTTTATATGAAGATATATTAAAGTTTGACTCTTCTAATCTAAAGTTTTTATTCACACAAACGATAAATATAGTATGAGACCATAAAGGTCATACCCAAACCTCCTCCCCAAGTCTAGTAGCCGCCTAAAAAAGCGGCTTTTTTTATTGACGGTAGCGCAATATTTTATTAATAAAATATTTTTTTATTCAAATTTTTTCTTCTTTACTTAACTTAAAATTTTAAAAATTTTTTAAAAAAAAGATTAAAGTTTTAAAACAATATGCCGATTATAATAATATAGCCAATATACCCCAATCTCTTCCCCAAGTCTGGTAGCCGCCAAAAAAGCGGCTTTTTTTATTTTGCTTTTATTTTAAATAGCCCTATAAGGCTATATTTGTTTTTTTGCCATGTTATTATTTTTTATTAAGGATAAATCAAAATTTAAATAAATTTTTGAAGTAAAATAGATAATAATTTGGAAAAACAAAAAAATATATACTTGATCATCAATAAAGGTAAAGATTGCTACTTTATTATTGTTGACTGAATTTAATCAAAAGCTAAAGAGAAACATACATTGAATCGAGAAAAAAATATTTAAAATATACCTTAAAAAGTTAGAAATATTTTGATTAATTATTAATACCCTTCTAAAAGTATATTTTGAAAAAACTGTTATAGATCCTTAATAAAAAAATGCCCTGGGCCAGACTTGAACTGGCACGAGGTTTTAACCCCATTGGATTTTAAGTCCAACGCGTCTACCGGTTCCGCCACCAAGGCTTATAGATTATCTATTTTTAAGTAGTTAAGTTTCTTAAATTAATTTTTTTAGTATTATTTTATTATATTATATTTTTTAATGTCCCTACATTTATGATAGTAGAATAAAAATTTTTGGAAGTCAAAACATTTTTTTATTTTAAATAATACTTTTTTTATTTTTTTAGCTAAAGTTTCTTTATTTAAAACAATTTCATAGTTTTTATATTATTTTTCTTTTCTAAATTTTTTTAAATAAATAGTAAAAATATAATGGCCAATCATTTGATTGATTAGCCTTAAAAATAAATATTATTCTTAATTATATTATATGTTTTTGTGATCCTTACATTAAGTTTTGTAAACCAATGTAAGGCTTAGGATAAAAGCCAAGGAATAAATAAAATTGAGCATAAATAATGTCTTTAAGACTAATAATATAAATATTGTTTTTACTTGAATTTTATTTTTAGAAAAAAATTTAATACCTACTCTTGCTAAGAACTTATGTTTTATTTATAAAGTAATCATGTAAATATTAGTTATTTTGTGAGGTATTAAACATGGTTAAAGTTGCTATAAACGGTTTTGGTAGAATAGGTAGAAACACCTTTAGAGCTGCTGTTGCAAACGGTACATTTGAAAAAGTTCAATATGTGGCTATCAATGATCCTGGTTTAAAAGCGGCTGATGCTGCTTATCTTTTAAAGTATGATTCCGTAATGGGTAGATTTGAAGGTGAAGTTAGTGCTACCGACAACGGTATAATGGTTAACGGTAAAGAAATTCTTTTATATGCAGAAAAAGATCCTGCTGCTTTACCTTGGAAAAAGCTTGGTGTTGAAGTTGTTATAGAATCAACAGGCTTCTTTACTGATGCTAACAAAGCTAAAGCTCATATTACAGCCGGCGCTAAAAAAGTTATCATTTCAGCTCCTGCTAAAAACGAAGATATTACAGTTTGTTTAGGTATTAATGAAGAACAATATGATCCTGCCAAGCATAATGTAATTTCTATGGCTAGCTGTACAACAAACTGTTTAGCTCCAATTGCTAAAGTTCTTAATGATGAATTCGGTATAGTTGAAGGTTTAATGACCACAATTCATTCTTACACTGGCGATCAAAGAATTTTGGATGCGGCTCACTCTGATCCGAGAAGAGCTAGAGCCGGTGCTGTAAACATTGTACCTACTTCAACAGGTGCTGCTAAAGCTATTGGTTTAGTATTGCCTGAGTTAAAAGGTAAATTAAACGGCTTTGCTATGAGAGTACCAACTCCTGATGTAAGTATCGTTGATTTAGTAGCTACAACTAAAAAGCCTGTTAATGCTGAAGCTGTTAATGCCGCTATGAAAAAAGCTGCCGGTTCTAACAAATTAAACGGCATTTTAAATTATGAAGAAGATCCGCTAGTAAGTTCTGACTTTATTGGAACAAGCTATAGCAGTTCTTTAGATGCTAAATTAACCATGACAATGGGAGATAATATGATCAAATTAGTATCTTGGTATGATAATGAAATGGGATACAGCACAAGACTTTCTGAATGTGTTGAGCTGGTTGCGAACAAATTAACAAGCGCAGTATAGTGCTAAAGTTTTAAATAAAAAAAGGGGCGGGATATCTCACCCCTTTTATAATTTTATATAACTTAGAGGAATTTAGAATGGGAAGAAAACCAATTATTGCAGGAAACTGGAAATTAAATAAATTAACAGGTGAAGCTGTTGCTATAGTAGAAGATATTAAAGCTAAACTAGATACAATTGACTCTGCTAATTTGCCTGAAGTTGTTGTTTGCCCTGTATTTACAGCTTTACAGTCTGTATCTAATATACTTGAGCATGGCAAAAATATCAGATTAGGTGCTCAAAATTTTTATTACAAAGATTCAGGTGCTTTTACGGGTGAGGTTTCTTTACCTATGTTAAAAGATCTTTGTGTAACTGATGTAATTATTGGTCATAGCGAAAGAAGAGAGTACTTCTCAGAATCTGATGAAATGGTTAACCTGAAAGTTAAAGCTGCTCTAGCTAATGACGTGACACCTATTATCTGTGTTGGTGAAAGCTTGGAGCAAAGAGAACAAGGTATAACTGACAATCATATTACAAGCCAGGTTAAAAAAGCATTAGACGGTCTTAGTGCAGCTGAAGTTTGTAAAGTTGTTTTTGCTTATGAGCCTATTTGGGCAATCGGTACAGGTAAAACTTGTGATGCTGTTGAAGCTAACAGAGTTATTAAAATGATCAGATCTGTTATTGCGGATGTTTCTAATTCAGGAATTGCTTCTTCCGTAAGAATTTTATATGGAGGAAGCGTTAAGCCTTCTACTATTGAAGAACAAATGGCTCAGTCTGACATTGACGGTGCTTTAGTCGGCGGAGCGAGCTTAGTGGCTGAAAGCTTTGTTGGTATTATTACAGGTTCAATGAAGTCCAGGGTTTAATTTTTTATGCCTGTAAAAAATATAATAAAAATTAAATCTGTAAAAACGGTAAAAGGTAATGAGATTCAGTTGTTTTCGACTGAATCTCTTCAGTCTTTTGATAAAACCTTGCTTTATATCGGGGTTGTACATGGAGATGAGCAAGCAGGTGAATTTTTAGTTTATAAATTAATAGATGAAGTTAAAAAAAATTTTGAGCTTATAAATAATAATAGAATTTTATTTATTCCCCTTTTAAATCCTGATGGAAAAGCTTTGGATATTAGGGGGAATTTTAACGGGGTTGATCTCAACAGAAATTTTCCTACTAAAAATTGGGAAAAATCTGAAAATATTGATAAATACTATTCGGGTCCGTCTCCCGGAAGTGAAATTGAAACTCGTTTTGTTATTGATATTATTGAATATTACAAGCCTGATTTAATAATAACTTTGCATACACCCTACAGGGTTATTAATTATGATGGTCCGGCGCAAGATATTGCTAAATTGATATCAGATTTTAATAATTATCCTGTACAAGAAGAGATTGGCTACCCTACACCTGGATCATTCGGTACTTACGCAGGTATAGAAAGAAATATTCCTACTATAACTTTGGAGCTGCCAGAAGATGTTGATCAAAACATTTTATGGGAAGAGAATAGAAAAGCTCTTATCGAATTATTAAAGTATTAAGCGAGTCTGATATTTTTAAGCAAACACATTCAAGCTTGTAGCGACATGATGACCGGCTCCTAAATAGTGAAAAGAGCTGGTTTTTAACCGGCTCTTATTCAATTTCTACCCCAAAAAATTACAAGTTTTTCATATTTAGCCCGAATTCTTCTATTCGTAAGCTTATCAGTCCCTTATCAAGTTTCACCCAATATTCACACTAAGTTTATTAGCGATTTTATTATATATACTTTATTGTTTATTTAATTTTGCAGTCTTTTTATGCCAATAATCTATATTTAATGCTATTTATCAATCTCCTTTTAGTCTCTCTTTTCAGCAAAAATATCAAATAATATCAAGTAAGTTCAGGATTTCTGTATTTATAGAACAGCCTGATTTATTATTATTAATATTATTTAATAATTTTATACAGATTCCAAATTAAATTTCAGATTTCCCTTTTCATAGAATAGCTTATTTTATTAATTTTTACCTGATTAAAGAATCTGAAAAGTATTTTAGAGTTAGTATAAATTTAATAATCTCTTTTTTCTCTCTTCTCTAAATTTAAACTGCCTATATATATAAAAACAAATTTTTTTTTAAATTGCCAAATTTTTCTAAAATTAATAAAAAAATAGCAATTTTATTTAGAACTGAAACAAAGGAATTATTTATTATAAACAAATAGCTTTTCTTCCTTGCAAGGAATCAAAAATTTCATAATAGCTACAGAAACATAATCTAAAACATCAATTGCAGTAACAGAATGCTCGCCTATCTCCGAAGCTGCAATAGTACCGGCTAAGCCATGAACATAAACTCCGCTAATAGTTGCATCTAATGGAGAAACACCCTGAGCAATAAATCCGGCAATTATCCCCGCTAAAATATCACCGGTCCCGGCAGTAGCAAGCGAAGAATTAGCAAAAGGGCTAATAAATACAGTTCCGTCAGGCTGGGCAATAATTGTCTTAGCTCCTTTTAATACCACAATTGTATTAAATCTGACAGCAGCATTAATAGCGGATTTAATCCTGTCAGCCAATACTTCATGAACAGATACTTTCAATAACCTGGCAAGCTCCATTGGATGTGGAGTTATAATAGAATTTAACGGCAAAATAATATCATTATTGTTGCTTAGGATATTAAGCCCGTCAGCATCAATAACAGCACATGCCCCCCTATCCACTAATTTGTTAATAAATCCTTTAACAAACTCACCAGTGGAAGGATTTGTCGTTAATCCGGGTCCAATAAGGAATACATTATGTTTAGAGCTCTTATCCAGAGCATTATTGAGCGCATCAGCACAAATAGAACCCTCTTCAGTTTTAGCAAGGCGTTCATAAATAATCTCCGGTGTCATTGCAGATACAGAATTAATAACACTATCCACCGAGCATAAAGTCGAATATCCGGCACCGGCTTTTAATATAGCTGTTGTGCAAAGATAAGCAGCACCCGGATAATTTAAACTCCCCGCAATAGAAAATACACTGCCATAACTACCTTTGTGCGTATTGGCATGTCTTTGAGGCAATAATGTTGTTATACTGTTGAATGTCAAGAGATTTATATTAAATTCCTTACCGTTTATTACATATTCGGGAATTGAAATCTTTTCAATAATCAATTCACCTGTATGATCTGCACCGGGATATAATACAGTACCAATCTTAGGTGCAAAAAATGTAACCGTACAATCTGCTTGAACAGCACAACCTAATACTTGCCCCGTAGCTGAGTCAACGCCGGAAGGTATATCTACTGCAACTACATAATTGTGAGCAAATTCATTAATAGAATTAATAATACATTTTAAGTCACCCTTCACTTCAGAATTTAGACCAGTTCCTAAAATAGCATCCACGACTATCGTAGCCTCAGAGATATATTGTCTGAGCCCATCTAAGCCAATTTCCTCAAAGTAAATAATATCAGTAAAATGTTTTAATATATTATAATTAATAAGAGCATCACCGGATAAATTTTCTTCTGAATATAAAGATATAAGAGATACAGGGATATTTTTTTCTATTAAATGCCTTGCAATAACAAACCCGTCTCCACCATTATTACCCTTACCGCAAATTATAAGAACTTCATTCGTAAAAAAGTTATTTTCTTTTATAATATTGATAATTTTGTTACAAACCGCCTTACCTGCATTTTCCATCAGGATTATACCGGGTATTCCCAGCTCAACAATTGCTTTTTGATCAATATTTTTCATTTGAGAACCGGTTAAAACTTTAATCATAAATACCCCCATTACAATTTTTGGTGATGGTCATCACCTTATATAATTTGTTTGCCTAATTGCCTCATAAAGTACAATAGATACAGAATTTGAAAGATTAAGGCTTCTTTGATCTGCTTTCATAGGTATAGTTAGACACTTATCCTTATTATTAAATATTAAATTTTCGTTTAACCCTTTGGTCTCACTTCCGAATACTAAAAAATCGCCTTCTTTATATTCTATATCATAGTAAAGCTTTTTAACTTTTGTTGTTAAGTAATAAAAGTTATTATTAGGAAATTCTTCTTGTAAGCGTTGTAAAGAGCTGTATTCTTTTACATTTACTTCATTCCAATAATCCAATCCTGCCCTTTTTAAATATTTATCAGTAAGCCTAAAGCCTAACTTTCCCACCAGATATAATTCACTATCGGTGCAAGCACACATTCTTACAATATTACCTGTATTTTGCGGTATTTGCGGCTCGACTAAAACAATTTTAAACGATTTCATTATTTTGTTTTTCCAACTTAATAAACTGTTTGCTTTCCAGGATTACCGGTAATCCTCTAACCACACAGAATATAGCTGATAAATATACACAACAGTAAGTGAATTTATTTATAATACCTTCAAAAGCATAATTAAAATCGGGAATATTAATAAAAATAAGCAATGCAAAAGCAATAGCTTTAAATACCGCATAACTAAATCTGCTAAAGTTAGAAGCAACAATAAATTTACCAATTGGAGACTGCATCATAGTGTTATTGCCAAAAGCAGTATAGCCTTGACTGAGAGCCATACTTCTTAAGCCATCTGTTACAATTCCTCTTGTAATAACTATAACAGGTACCCAGAAGGGTATCCAGCCTAATGCACAGAATGCTAACCAGTAAACATTTTCCACAACCCTATCACCGATAATATCTAAAACTGCACCAAATTTAGAGGTTTCATTAAACTTTCTGGCCACATAACCATCAAGTCCGTCCATCCAGATGACAAGTATCGTTAAAACAAATGCACTCCAGTAAACACCGGCATTTTTTATAAAAAGGATGCTTACAACCGCAATCGCCAATATAGTTCTGAATATAGTTATAAAATTTGCCATGTTTCCCCCGGTTTTTTAATTTTAACAATATTACTATACTAACCCAAAAATACTTTAATAAGATTATTCAACCGTATTACAATTTAAAAGATAGGTATATAAATTATCTTAACATAAATAATTTGGTAGTACTAAACTGTTTTTATATCTGAAAAGTATTTTTAAGCTAGATATAAAGGAATTGGTAGTGGTCAGTTGAGTAACTGATGCTTACAACAGCGATGACATAAGAAAGGTGATGACCATCACCAAGAGATTTACCCCTTATTTTTTAATTCAAATTGATTTTTTAAAAAATATTAAGTTATCGTAAAATATAATAGCCATATTGTTTAATATACTTTATAGGTGTAATAAAATACAATCAGTAGTATAATAAATTAAATGATGTAAGAGATTGGCTATTTGGCGAAAACTATGATTAAACAGCACAACAACTTAATTAGCTTATTATTACTAATACTGTTTATTACACAACCGGTACTTGCTAATAATTTAGAAAAGCAGACTCCTAACAAGGTGGGGGATAGCTCTATATGTTTGCTGAATAAAAAGAAAGGCCTGGAACCTGAAGAATTTTATATACAAGAAGTAAAGAATAAACGTAATCATAATTATACACATCATAGAAGAAATACTAATAAAAGTAAAATGTATACTTTAAATACTGATAAAAAGCATACATTAAAAATTAAAAAACAAGTTAAAAAGCTTGATACACCAATATTTAAATCTGAAGAAGAAAAAATGCAATACGCATTTTATGCACAAAAAAAGCTGGATATACAAGATATTAAAAGATTATGGGAATCTACCGTATCAAAAAACAGCGTAATAAAATTCGCGTTGAAAAAATTAGCAATGCCCGCCGAAAAAAGAAGGGTTCACTCCTCTTTGATGGCAAGGACAGTATCTACATTAATTAGTGGTGTAGCTATATTGCCAAGCATGTTCGGGGCGGATAGTGTTTCCAGTACAGCATCACTAGCCAGTGGCAGAATTGCAAATAATGTTTTGGCAAAAAAAACAATGCCAAAACACATGCCCTTAACTGATACAGAATTAATACACCTTGCCGGACTTGTGGAAAATCTTCAAAATTCTTTAATAAAGAACTATTACGATTATAAAACAGCTCTCGAAGAGTTAAGACTGTGTAGACAAAAAATAGTGGACTTAAACGAACGCTATTCGGATGCGCTTAAATCTAAAGATGACTTTGAAATAATAGCAGCTTCTGCTCTTTATGATAAAGAAAAGCTTAATGAATTAAAATATAAACAACAAGTAAAAATGAACAGACTAAAGCTTGAAAGGCTTGCAGGTTTGGAAACAGTTCAAAAATTAAATTTAACCAGGTTGGCATGTTTCAATCCGGCGGAAGATATTCAACCAATGAATAAAGAGGTTAAATAATGAGATATTATAAATATATATTAGTTTTTACCTTGTTGTTAAGTTGCAACCTGGCTTTTGCAAAAGAAGATAACAAGCTGGAAGTTGCTGTTAATTCTAGTGTAAAAAATGATAAAACAATGTACGAAAGTGCAGGCCTCTTTGGCAGTGAAGATATTAAACAATTGGCAAATGAAATAAATGGTGAACTGGATGAAGAAAAAGGCTTCATCGTTGAAGACCTTAGAATATTATGGCAAGCTGCGGTGGGACGTAGCGAAACCATAAAATTTGCCATTTTTAAACTATCTAATCCAGATGGTGACAAGAAAAAGAAAAGCCTTGTAAAAAATATCCTCGCGCCAATTGCCGGAGTTGCCCCGATTATCGGATTGAACAGTTCTAATCCTGCTGCCGGCAGCAGTGCATTACTTGGCGGTGGTGTTTTAGGCTCTGTTTTGGCAGATGACAGTGCTATAAATTCTAAGTTATCAAAAGTAACTGATGTGGACCTGGTGCTTTTGGCGCAGGAAATAGAAAATCTGCAACAAAAGCTGGTAACTTATTATTATAATTATTTAACCGCAATAAAAAAGTTAAATATGATTGATAAGCTGGTTCAAAACAGATATAAATATCTTAATTCCGCGGTTAACTTGTCTAAAAAAGATGCTATTGTAATGGCAGAAGTCTTTTATAAAGAAGCCGTAGAAATGCAGTTTGAGGCAAGACAAAATGTTTTAAAAACCAGGGCTGTGCTTGAGCAATTTGTAGGGGCTACACCTATTGCGCAAGTTGATAAAAACATTAAAGAACGACTGGCAAAAAGATAAAAAAACAAATTGAAGAGACCAAAATCAGAGTTGATCTCTCCATTGTGGATAAATTAAAAATTAATGTTTGGACGGATCAATAGGAAAGCCTAACCAATCCATACCATCATCTTCACAAGCTGTATCAAGGCATTTACTAGTATTACCTAAACAAGCTATAATTCCTTCAACTACCGGATGTTTTATTTGACTATTAGGATCTGGATTAGAAAAAGCATCTTTTCCATTAGCTTTAAAGTCTTTTAATGAATCCATAAATAATTTCAATAATCTATTTAATTTATTTTTACCATTTACCCAAATAGAAGAATTTTTATTAGTAGCTTTGTGATCCATTAGCAGCCCCCCGCTTTTTCTGCTTAAATTGACCTTATCGTTTGGTGGAAGCTCCCTTTCAACAAAATCTTGAAACGCCTGATAGTCTTTCGATTTTCTTTGAGAATTGCTAAGAGTATCTTCTTTTACAACTAGTTCCCCTTTAAAGCCAAGCTGCTTTATGTTTTGGTTTGATATTAATTTTAATCCTATCATTTTTTACTACCTTTCTCTTTAATTCTAATTAATTCTAAACCTTAACTCTCTGCCTATTGCTTTATACACTAAAATATATTAACATTTGTAAATTAAATGAGCTTTTTTATATTAAAACCGAAAGAGAAATTTTGTGGATAGATTAACCTTAAAATGTTTACAAAAGTAAATAATTTGAGGAAAGCGTAACAGGTCAGGAGTCTGGTCTTGAATGTAAAGAAAAAAGTTGCATAGTAAATAACAAAGAGAAAATATTTACGTCTAAAATATTCAGTTAATAAAAA
>JANQHM010000054.1 GCA_028282645.1 Candidatus Gastranaerophilales bacterium | reverse complement strand
CAGGATAAGTGTGCCTGTTTATACCCTTTTGTAAGCAAAAATTATCATTGTCTTAATTCTTTTTAATTTTAAATCAACATACAATTGAATATTTTTTTTGACTCTCTTTAAGGCTAAAAGTACGGGTTTTGTGATGCCCGGATGTAAAACGTAAAATAAAAAGGCCTAAATAATAAAAAAAAACATCCCGAACTTATATATAAAAGAATATTCGGGATGTTTTTTTAGCCCATTTTGAGCTTTTGATGTTTTAAGTTTTATTTAATTTAATAATAAATTAAGTAATTTTATTGACTAATTGTTTATTTGTAGATATAAAATTATGTATATTTGTAAATTTAATCAAAAAAGTTTGTTCAAACTATTAAATTTTAAATTTTAGCTTTTTTAAATAGAATGTATTTTATAGTATAGTTAAAAGGAAAAAATATATGTTTAACCCCTCAGAATGGAAATTAACAGACCCAGCAAGACATAGTAGTAACTTTAAATATCTTGTTTATGCAGTATCACCAAGGTGTAGAAGAGAACATTTTTAAAGAAATGGCTAAAATTCATAACAAATATATTGAATACAAGCAAAATGACAGCTATAGTGTGGACGAGACCCCATTTAGTAATATTGATAAATTTCTTCATCGAAATAAATTTTCAACATCCTTAATTGATAAAGAGCATCAAGCTACCTTTGCTCCAGTTTCTATAATAATTGATAGTCCTGCAGATCATATAATTGATGCATCTCATAAAGATATGTTGTCAGATTTTGAAATTCTTAATAAAATTCGAAAATTTTTCTCTTCAAATTTATCAAAAAGTTCTAGAGAAATTTTGGAAAAAAGTTCAAATGAGCGTCATAATGAAGTTGTTATTTCTGGAAATAAAGCTAGTGAACATTCTGTGAAAGTAAAAGGCGTTTTAATTAAAACACTTAAGGATGGTACACCTACTGATATAGGTACTGCAAAAGAAGCTATAAATTTTGCTGATAAATATAATTTGCCTGTTGTAAAAATTAATACAGGCCATACTAAAAGAGAATATAAAGATTTAAAAAAGCAAGAAATAACAAAAGCATTAGCTTTTAGAGAAGAACTTAAGGAAAAGCTGTCAAACTTAGGTACAGCCAAAAAAATTGTGCAAATGTGTGTATTTCCTATAGAGAGCTTTGCTATTGATCTTTTTAACTGTATACAAGGTAAACCTCCTGCTCAAAATCGTTATATTAAATATATGATAGAAATTTGTGATGAAAAAATTAAATATTTTAAAAATCTACTTTCTTCCGAAGAACTTATTGTATAAATTATTACTTAACTTTCAACAAACAGGTTATAAAGTATACTACAATGATAAAAAATATAACAAGTTATAATCAAAATAAGCAGCTTGCTTTTAAAAAGGCTTCGGCCAATAAAAAAGCAGGCTATGATGGATTTATCAAAAATAAAGACTCTACTGATTATAAGCAAAAAAAATATTCTACTTTAAAAGCTGGAGTCTTATTATTTACCACACTATTAAGTTCATTAGCTATTTATAAAGCAATTAGCGTTTTAAAATTAAAACAGGCAAAAAACCAATTGGCTAAAATACTTAAGAGCGACTCGGATAAGCAAATATTATCTTTTATAGCAAATAAACAAAAGCTTGACTCACTATCAAGTCTTCCTTTAAGTAAAAAAATTAAGCTTTTTAAAAGTCTTCAAGATTTGCATCCGCTAAAAGAAGAAGCTATAAATAAAGCCGGTCTATCGACTAAAAATCTGTACTTAAAGCTGTTGCCCGACTTATCTGTTAAACATTCAGAGCCAAAAAAAAGTTTAAGCAGAGCAATTTTAAACGGCTTTTATGAAGGTCTTTCCTCTATAGAAAATACAATAAAACAACTTAATTTTGGAAGGTTAAAAAAAGGGTTGCCTCTAAGATATTCTCGAAGCAAATTTATTGAAGATATTAATATTATAACCAAAGACTTTACGGATACTCATAAGGATGCAATATTCCAAAATTACGGATTTACTATTTATTCATCTGGTAATAAGTTAAAAATGAAAGGTTTTCCTGAAGTAAAGGAAACAGCCAGGTCTTTAATAAAAGATATTCCTGAAGATAAAATAAGGCAAATAGAAGATAAAATTAAAGGTTTCACTAAATTTAATATAATAAATACAGATAATCCGGGTTTAAATAAAGATTTAAATTCTATAACAAAGGCAATACCCGAATTTTTTGCAGTTATAGGTAAAAAACAACATCGTACACATAAGTATTCACTTGATATTCATATGTTAAAAGCTCTTAAAGAACTAATATCTGACCCTAATTATAAAAAGCTTTCCGATAAAAATAAAACAATTGCTAAAATTTCAATATTAATTCACGATATAGCCAAAAGCGAGGGTATACCAGATAAAGCTCACGCAATAAAATCTGCAATAAAATCATTGGATATTATAGGCAAATTTGATTTAGATACAACAGATAAGGAAAGAATTTATGACATTATAAAAAATCATCATTGGCTTGAAGAGTATAAGCAATATAAATCAGTAGATAAAATTCCTAAAACACTCTCTAAATTTAAAACAAAAGAAGACTTTGAAATACAAAAATTAATAGCAAAAGCTGATTTAAGAGCTGTTAACAGTTATCTTCATTATCTTTACGGAGGAGATTATCGCTTGGCGGTAAGAAAATTAGATAACTATATAAAATAGTAAAATAAAAAGGCCTAAATAATAAAAAACATCCCGAATATTCTTTTATAAGTTCAGGATGTTTTTTAAAGTTTTGAAATTGAAGAGGTTTAAGTTTGTTGGTCTAATTTAGGAGGCGTAATACCAAGTTGTTGAAGTAAACCGGCTAAAGGCCTCTCGCCATTTCGCCTGGCTTGCATTACTTCTTGTCGAGAATTATAGCCTTGTGATTTAAGATATTCTTTCATTTCTTGTTTACCAATTCCTTTAGCCTGTAATTTTTTCATAAGTAATCCGCGTTTGCCTTTACCCGGACGCATTCCGGCAGGCCCAACATTGTTGATACTCATAATGCTGTCTCCTTTTAACTCTTTCTCTAGTAATAATCATTTCAAGATGTATCGTATTAATATAAAAACAACATTGTAAGATGCATTAATAGCTAAAAAGAGCCATTTTTTAGAATTCCCAAAATAATAAAGATATAAAAACATCCTGAACTTCTTGATTTAAAAAGATTCAGGATATTTTTATATTTATTATTTACTTGGATATAATTTTTTTTTAAAATATTAAGAGCCTGTCTGGTTAAAAAATACTAGTTATATCAATAATAAAGGCTTATTTACGGACTGCGATGTTAAAGCTGAAGCGACTTGCTTGACAAGGCGATGCAAGCTTTAACATCGCAGCTTCTAAGTACTTTGATCTAATACCGACAGTATTAAAGGCCTAACTGCTCAAACAAGCCGGCCAATGGTTTTTCACCGTTTTTTATCGCTTGCATTAATTCCTCACGAGAATTATATCCCTGTGATTTAAGATAATCTTTAATGTCTTGTTTACTAATGCCCTTGTCTTTTAATTGCTTCATCATTCCAATATCTTTACCTTTACCTCCAGGCTTTCCACCCTTTGGGCGGGATTGTTGAGGTGAAATACCATGTTGCTCTAATAACCCAGCCAGTGGTTTTTCACCGTTTTTTATTGCTTGCATTACTTCCTCACGAGAATTATATCCCTGTGATTTAAGGTAATCTTTAACTTCTTGTTTGCTAACACCTTTTTCTTTTAATTGTTGCATTACCCCATGACCTTTACCACCCGGTGCTGATGGTACTGGAGTTCCACACTTAGGACCGGTTAAATCAGGTTGCGGAGGTTTAATTCCAAGTTTTTCAAATAATCCAGCTAGTGGATTTTGACCACTTTTTTTTGCTTCCTTCACTTCCTCTCGAAAATTGAAACCTTGATATTGAAGATAATCTTTAATTTCTTGCCTACTAATTCCACTCTGTTTTAATTGTTGCATCATTCCAATCCCTTTACCCTTTTGGGATGCAGGGGTTCCACTCTTTGGGCCTGACTGTTGAGGAGTAATTCCATACGGTTCAAATAAACCGACCATAGAGCTTTGTCCGTTTTGTTTTGTTTGCCTTATCTCCTGTCTGGAATCAAAGCCTTGTAATTTAAAATAATTTTTAACTTCTTGTTTGCCGGCACCTTTTTCTTTCAATTGCTTCGTCCTACCAAAAGCCATACGACCAGGAGCACCTGTCATTCCAATATTGTTAATACTCACTATTCTGTCTCCTTTTCTCTATACCTATCTTAAAATTTTTCCTTACTTGTCTTGTATATATAAAAACAATATTTTATATATAATTGCTAGTTTAAAAGAGCTATATTAATTATTAATAAATTTTAATCGATAAAAATATCAAATAAAAAACACCCTAAAAGTCCCTTTTATCAGAAAAATTTAGGATGTTTTAAAATTAATAAATAAAAATAGAGATTAATTTATTATATTAACCTCGAATAAAAAAATAAAGATTCAATTGAGTTTACTATATTTCAGTCAATACTTCATAGAGTCAATCATTTATAGTTTAAAATTTTCTGTTACGCCAACGGTTTAACCATCTGAATCTTTCGCTTTGACTATCTGTACAATATGCTTTTGCTTTATCA
>JANQHM010000217.1 GCA_028282645.1 Candidatus Gastranaerophilales bacterium | reverse complement strand
TACCCCGACCCTTGGGTCGCTAACTTATGTAAAGCTTGCGTTTAAAGTTATGGGGTTGATACCTCGACCCTTGGGTCGAGGAGGTTCATTTAATATATATTATAGCAATTCAAAAAATTTATTTCACGATTCATTTTGGATTTTACGAAAAAAGAGCTGTTTTGTTAAATTATTGTTACATTTAATTTTGCAGTGTTTGGAACTATAGCTGTTCCAGCATTAAAAGATAAAAAGATAAGGTGATGGTCATCAACCTTTCTTATGTCATCGCTTTAAGCTTTTGATATAAGTTAAGTTTACTTGTAAGCATCAGTACTCAACTGACCATTACCAAAAGATAAAATAGTCACTAAGGAGGTAGTGACTATTTTAAAGGGAAGTTTTTCCTATATTTATTTATTTTATTTTTTATGTCCAATAAACCTGGATTTCTTGCATTAATTGCGCATCGTTTGATACTTCGTCAACATTGTTGAAAGTAACGCCGTTATTAGTCTCATAAGCTGCAATATGATTTATTATTCCATTTACATCCGCTTCTAAGCCTGATGAAACCTCAAAAGTTTCGATTGAATTGGCTATACTCGTGTACTCAGCTATAGTTATTATATCGCCGGTACCGTATTTGACACTAAGCGTATTGTTATCTGCAAAGAATGCAATATTTTCCTTTTGGACACTATTGCCAAACAGTACTTCATCACCCTTTACATATTTATATAATATATCAGTGCCGTTATCTGCGATTTCATCCAAGCCGTCACCGGATTCAAAGACATATGTATCACCTCCGGCTGCACCTTGAAGATAGTCATTGCCTTTTTTACCTTCAAGTATATTTTCGCTGGAGTTGCCATACAAGAAATTATCGCTCTTATTACCTGTCGCACTGATTGCAGAACCAAGTAAAGTAAGGTTTTCTAATTTTGATCTTAAGGTATAATCAATGTAGGAGAGTACGCTGTCAATATCGGTTGCTGAAGTTTCAATGATTTTGTCGTTTAAACTGTTTACAACATATATATCATTACCTGAATTACCATATAAAGTATTATTGCCAGCTCCACCATCAAGCCAATCTTTACCTTTACCGCCAATGAGAGTATCATTACCGTCGCCACCTAAAAGTGAATCATCACCTGAGTCACCGTAAAGCTTATCAGCACCGCTTTCTCCATTTAGTGTATCAGTCCCTTTACCGCCATAGAGTTTATCAAGGCCTGTTCCGCCCCAAAGTACATCATTGTCATTTCCGCCTTTCAGCTTGTCATTATCATCTCCGCCTATAAGCGTATCATTACCTTTGCCACCTTCAAGATAATCATTGCCTTTTTCTCCTTTAAGCTCGTTGGCAAGATTATTTCCGAATAGCTTATTATCAGAGTCGTTGCCTTCTGCAATAGTTGCGCTGCCTATTAAGTTTATTTTTTCTACATTAGCGGATAAAGTATAATCTACATAAGCTTTTACTCTGTCGTAGCCTTCATTTACCACATCGCCACTATAATCTTTATTCTCTTTTTCTATTATCACATCGTTGGCATGATCCACAACATACACGTCGTTTTCAGTTCCACCGATCATAGTATCAATGCCTGAACCACCTGAGAGATAATCTTTGCCGCTTCCGCCCTCAAGGGTATCGCGGCCTGCTTTGCCAAAAAGATAGTCATTACCTGCAAAACCTTTAATAAGATTATCTTGAGCATCTCCAACAAGGTGGTTTGCCAAGTCATTACCTATTGCCTCGATTGCACCGCCTCGTATATGTAAAACCTCTAAGTCAGGTGTCATAGTGAAATCAACAGATGAATAAACATAATCTCTTCCCCCGGAGTCAATAATAGTATCGCCCGTATTTTCAACATAATATCTGTCATTACCGTTGCCGCCATCTAATGTATCAGCACCGCCCCAGCCTACAAGATAGTCATTACCGTCGTATGCTTTAATTAAATCATTACCTTTGGTTCCATTTAACCAATCAGCGTTGTTTGTTCCAATTTCTGCCATTATTTTTTCCTTTCGTCTCTCTACTTACTCTTTTGTTATAATATTTATTTATTTTAAATAGATAAAATAAATTATATTTTTTGTATCATAAAAAATTATTAAAAACAATAAAATTCTAAATATTTTATATTTATTTATTAAATAAATATAATTTTAAAAATTAAAAAAAGAGCTATCCTAAAAATCAGTTTAACTCTTCTTTTTTTAATTAATATTTTAAAATTATTTGGTGATGGTCATCACCTTTCTTATGTCATCGCTGCAAGCTTTTGATATAACTTGAGCTTACTTGTAAGCATCAGTGCTCAACTGACCACTACCAATTATTTAATTGTAAGCTTAAGTCAAATAAACTTGTAGATCATTGGCTATTTGAGAATTATTTTCATCAATACTGTTAAAGTCAGCTCCATTATTAGCTTCATAGGCGGCCATTTGGTTGATTATCTCATTTACACTGGAAGATGAACCTGACTCCATTTGAGTACTGTACTCAAAGCTTTCAATTTTGTAAAATCCATAGGGATAATTATGATTTATTATTATAAGCTTGTCTGATTCATTACCGTTAAAGGTAACTTCAAGTCTATAACCGTTTGTTGTAAATACAGTGTCAGCTTCTGAAATATCAGAACCAAATATTACTTTGTCATTTCCTCCACTGTCAAAAATATAGTCTTGCCCGTCACCTAAATTATAAATATAGGTATCATCACCATTTCCGCCATATAACATGTCACTATTACCCGTACCGCCAGATAAAGTATCATTACCGTTCCCTGTGCTAAGGTAATCTCTACCTGCATTACCAATTACACTATCCGCTCCATCTTGAGTTTCAATATGATCATCACCTGAACCACCTATAATGGTATTATTACCTCCTTCAGCGACTATCCTGTCGTCACCTGCTCCACCATCTATAGAGTCATTTCCTCTATAAGAATAAACCTCATCATCACCGGCAAAAGCCTGGATAGTTTCACCAAAGTTACTTCCATTTATTGTTTCAGAAGCTTCCGTACCTATTATAGTATTATTCAACAAATTAAGTACATCTGATGCTAAAATTTCAGTGCCATCGTTGAATATAATTTTTTCTACACCGTAATTGACAGAAGGATTTTCATTTTTAAAAAAATGTTGTATTTTTATGCTGTCACCAGTTCCTTTTACTTCCAGTATTAAGTCAGTATAGGTATGTGAACCGGTATATCCGGTTTTAAATTCAATATCTGAAGACAACAGAGACGTGAACTCTACAACATCTGTACCCTGTGTGTCAAAAATATAGTCTTGCCCGAAAGTTCCATCAAAAATATAGGTATCATTACCATTTCCGCCGTATAAATAATCATTACCCGTACCGCCGTTTAGCGTGTCATCGTCATCACCTGCGTAGATAATATCATTGCCGGCATCGCCATTTATGATATCATTTCCTTCATAAGAATTAATGAAATCATCTTCAGCTGTTCCTGTGATACTATCTCCATAAGCTGTTCCATTAATAGTTGCCATAATTAAATTACTCCTTCATAGTTATTTTACATACAGTTAACTATTATATTAAATATTAAACATAAATTTATTTCAATTTTTATATATTGATTGTTTTAATAAAAATATACCATATTTTATATATTTATTATTGAAAAATTTAATCTATAAGCCATAAAATAATTTGGTAGTGATCAAGCGATGACATAAGAAAGGTGATGACCATCACCAATAATTTGTTTCAAAAATTCAGAATATTAAATTTATTTAACAAATATAAGCAAACTTGGTTGATGATGGTTTACTTTTATATTAATTTAAGATTTAGTTTAATTTGAATTCATATTTTTATTCTAAATTTTGTTATAAATTTTAAAAATTTATTGATTGTTAAAAAGTATATAAAGAGTATACATAAAGGAGTATAAAGGTGATTATTCCAAAATCCATATGCACACTAAACATAATCAGAAAAAGAAAAACTCAAACCGGAATTAATTTGCCACAACTTAAACATGATACTGTTGAGATTAGTAATAAAAAAAGAAAATCAGTAAGCTTTGGCGCAAATAGGCTAAATAACTTTGACATTGATCCTG
>JANQHM010000155.1 GCA_028282645.1 Candidatus Gastranaerophilales bacterium | reverse complement strand
TATCCCCTCCAATAGTTACATTTGGACCGATTATTTTGACAATGGAATTATCTGTGCCGGTCATTGTTATATCGCGATCTATTACTGCTTTATCAGATAAATTTACTAATTTTTCAGCATTAACTTGACTTACAACAGCATTATCACTTAAAGTAATTTGCGGAGCTTTAATATCCTTAGCACAAGAGTTACCTTTTAAATAAATTTCATTACCTGTAATATTGTGAGCAGAAGCATTATTATCTAAAGTAATAGTCTTTCCTTCAATATTTTTGGCTTTCGTCCCGTCTTTCAATATTACAAATTCTGTGGATTTTATATCATTTACATCTTCAGCGTCCTTTAAAATCACCACATTCCCTGTTACGTTGTTAGTTTTTTTATCAATTGTAAAATTAGCAGTATGAGGAAGTACAAATGTTGGCCCTTTAAATGTAATATTTTTTCTGTTATTTAGCCTTACTAAACCCCTATTAACGTACTCTAAACTTTTAAAAACATCGCCTTTAAAGCCCGGGTCTTTACTTTGTTGTTGTGAACTATTTACTTTACCTTTATTTTGGGTGTTTATTTTTTTGTATTGATTATAGCCTGTTCCTGTAATGTTCATAATATCCCTTCTTTTTTTCTTAAAATAATAAAATATAATAACCCTTTAAAATTCCAATATTAGTATCTAGGGTAAGGATCCTTGCTTTTTATTAATATCCCGTTTTCGACGTTGCTTTCATCTATCTCATTATAAAAAGTATTAAGTGCACGCTTAAAAGGAGTAAGAAAAACTTTTCCGTTAGAGTTTTCAGGAAATATAATTTTTCCTCCAACTGAGGCATGCGGACTTAGCAGTACTTTGGGTTCCTGGTTTCCTGTCAGTTTTATATCTCCATTAACTTTAGCTTTGTTATGGAGTTCTACTAATTGTTCAGCATTAACTTCATTTACGGAAGGAGAACCTTCTAAATAAACTTTTTTGGCTGTAATTTTACCTGCTGTTGCATCTTGTTGTAAATCCACATAACTCTTTGAAATTATTTCATCTGCGTGGGCGTGTTCCTCCAGGGTAATATTCTCTCCTTCTACTTTTTTAGCTTTTACGTTATTTAATAGATAAGCCTGCCTGGCTTCTACATTATTTACTTCCATACTTCCTGTTAAATTTATAAACCTGCCTTCTACATTTATTACCCCATTTTTTACGTTATTTTTATCTATATTAGCAACATGCCCATCATCATCAGAAACAAGAATAACTTGCCCGTTAGAGTTTTCAGGGAAGTTAATATCTCCAGCCTTTATATTCTCAGCCTCCATATCTCCAACCTCTACATTTGAACCGATTATTTTAACAATAGGATTGTCTGTGCCGGTCATTGTTATATCGCTCCTTATTCGTACGTTACCAGATAGTTTTACAAGTTGATCTGCATTTATACTATCTACGGTGGCATTCTCCATTAAAACAGCTTTTTGGGCTTTAATATCACCTGCATAGGTATCATCAGATATCAATACATCATGACCGGCTTCAATTTTACCTGTAAAGACTTTATTAGATAAAATTACATCATGATCAGCCTTAATTCCGTTTGCCTGAGCATCATCAATTAACTCTATATCATTAGTAGCTTTAATTTGACCTGCAAATGCACTACCAAATAGCTTTATATCAATAGCTTCAATTTCAGTTGCACGTGCTCTATCAGATAACTCTACTTTATTTTTTGCAATAACTTTTTTTGCTTTGGAGTTTCCGGTCATTTTAACATTATTTCCGTTAACATTATTTACTACTTTATCATTATTCAAAAATATATATTCCCCAGTTATATCTTTAGATGAGACTAGACCTTTAAAAGCTGCATTTTGTTTATTTTTCGGCTTCACCAAATCCCTATTAACGTACTCTAAACTTTTAAAAACATCACTTTTAAAGCCCGGGTCTTTACTTTGTTGTTGTGAATTATTTACTTTACCTTTATTTTGAGTGTTTATTTTTTTGTATTGATTATAGCCTGTTCCTGTAAT
>JANQHM010000147.1 GCA_028282645.1 Candidatus Gastranaerophilales bacterium | reverse complement strand
AGGCTAAAAAAGTCAAGTTTGTATCCATGCTAGATAAAGCTTGTGCAAGAAAATACCCTGTACAGATAGATTATGCAGGCTTTGAAGTTGATGATAAATTTGTGGTTGGTTATGGGCTCGATCACAAGGGTTTTTTAAGGAATTTACCTTATATTGGATATTTTTCTAAATAGATAAGAAAGATAAAAATAAATAATTTTTATTATTATTGCTGTTTAAATAACTAGCCATCTCTTGAAGTTTGATATTACCACCCCGGCGACCCGCACCATCTATAGAAACATCAATGATTATACTTCTGTTTTTTATGAATTTTACAAAGCCTGCAGCATTATCAATTGCTGTATTATTATCATTATGAAGATGAATTCCGAGCTTTACACAACTATTTAAATTATTATTAAACAGTTGTACTATTTTATAAAAATCTGTTTTCCTTAAAATACCTTTGCTATCAACTATATACAAGGCTCCTGGAGATAGTTTATCAGACTCTTTTATTAAATCTAAAATATCCTGCTCAGAATAAGAATCAATAATCATTGGCTGTATATACAGATCATAACCTTGTTGTTTTATAACATTTGCGGCCTTAATAGCATCAGTAATATTGTATTTATGAAAAGCCAGCCTTATACCTTTTACTAAATCTGTGTCAGGATTAAATAGAGGTAAATCATTGAGCTCAAATTCACCCAAATTAACCATAACAACAAATTGAGAAGATGCTTTATCTAAATTATTAATTTTTAAAAGATTATTTATTCTTTCCAAGCTTAAAAAACAGGTTGAATCAGCAGGCTTACCTCTGGTCCGAGAAAGATAACCGCATTCGATTATTTCAATTTTAGATTTAACAAGTTTGTTAATTATTTCAACAATGTTATTATCTGTAAATTCCCAATTATTTAAATATCCGCCATCTCTTAATGTGCAGTCTAATAACTCTATACGGTTAATATGTTTACTCATGAGCAATTACTTTAGTTAAACTTCTTGGATTAATAACATCTTTATCCAAGAAAATTGCTGTTTTATAAGATAAAATCTGCAAACAAACCGTAGCATAAAATGGATAAACATACTTATCACAATCCGGCAAGTTGATAACATTTTGTGAAACTATATTATCAAAAAATCTGGAACTCTCAGGCTTAATTATAAATAACGGCGGATTTCTTTTTTCCTTGATAAGTAATGTATTGTTTAATGCTAAATTGCAGATAGTTTTATCAGGAGAAAGAATTGATATAACAGGTATTTTTTCATCCAGGAAAGCTAAATATCCGTGCAAAAATTCTCCTGTCGGACAACTGTTTGCATTTATATAAGTCAGTTCTTTTAATTTAAGAGCACCCTCCTCTGCCACTCCTGCATCAGGTCCTCTGCCCAACAGTATAATATGATTATATTTTTTTAACTTTTTAGCAAAACTATCATAAGATGAAAAATTATCAATTATTTTCTCAAGCTCTTCCGAAATTTGATAAAGCTGATCAATTATTGTTTTATAGTTTGAATCTGATAATGTATTTAATATTTTAGACATACATAAGCCTAAGATATATAAATTAAGCAACTGAGCCGTAAAAGATTTAGTAGCGGCAATGCTTTTTTCTTCTCCTGCCATAACCTCCAGTGCAAAGTCTACGATTTTGTGTATCGTAGAGTTTTTATTGTTGGTTAAAGCTATAGTTAAAGCTTTTTTTTCTTTTGCTGTTTTTAAAGCTTTTAATGTATCAGCTGTTTCTCCTGATTGAGATAAAGCAATGATAAGAGTCTTATTACTAATAACAGGATCTTTATATGCAAATTCACTGGCATAATCAACATGTACAGGTATATTCAATATGCTCTGCAAGAAATATTTAGCTATATTGCCTGCATTACGCGAAGATCCGCTGGCAATTATACATATATTATTTATTAATTTCAAATTCTTCTCATATTTATCTAAATTAATATGAAAAAATTGCTTATCAAGGATATTTTTTATTATAGTCGGCTGCTGCTGAATTTCTTTTAACATGCTTTTTTTTATTTATATTTTATCTAATGATTTAGTATCATTATAACTCGCTAAATGTACAAATGAGTATAAAATATTTGGAAAAAACCATTTAGAGCCTATATTAAGCATTTTTTTAAGAATATCTTTAACGCTTTTGATTTCGTAAGAACCGTTAGAATTTGTTACAAAATTATCAAAATGGTTACAAACAGATATTATTTGACTTTGAAGCGATATTAATTCTCCCGACTTTCCTTTAGGATAACCGCTTCCATCGTTTTTTTCATGGTGCTCAAAAGCTATCTTTGCTATGTTTTCAGATAATTGAAGGTCATCTTTTATTATATTATAGCCGATGTGGGTATGTAGCTGAACTATACTATTATGTTTTTCATTGTTTGGATTAAAATTTGCAAATACTGATTCAGGTATTTTTATTTTTCCAATATCATGAAGTAATGCACCCAGTGCTATTTCTTCAACTTCGCTTTTTTCTAATTTTAATTTTTGCGCAACAAGAATACTTAAAACAGCAACATTAATTTCGTGGGAAAATTTATCTTCAGAAGGCATTCTAATATCAGAGGCTCTTATTATTTTGTTAACTGCAGGCTCTACTTCTGCTAAAATACGATCTCTTGCATCAAAAAATACCGGCAGATTATTTTTTACATCTGTCGGTTCATTAAGCTCCGGCAATTTAGCAAAAATATGCTTTATATCTCTTTTAAACCTATTATTAATTACTATATTTTTTTCTGTTATTACAAGTTCTTCTTCTTCATCAAAGTCTTGAAATTTATCATTTAAAACATCAAGTTCTGAAGAGTCATCATGTTTGTATAAAACAGAAATATATTTTAGTCTTAATAATTTCCCCGGAGTAAGTGTTTCTCCTGCTCTTAATAATAATGCCCCATCTTTGTTATAAACGCTAAAGGGTAAAACAGTATGTTTTGATAATTCTTGAAAGGACAATATTTCCAATTGAATTTCTCCCTAAGAGAATAAATTAAACTAGTTAAGTTTCTTTATTTCTATATATAGAATCGGTTGTATTGAGGAAAACTTTATTTTAAGTACGTTTTTTTTAATTTTATTTTTTTAATTTTAGTATAAACTTGCATTGCGGATTTTTATCACCTTTATTCTCTTTAATTTTATAAGGCAATTCCATTTCCTTATAAAGCACATCATCATCACGAAATGTTCCATTGCAAAAATCTATTATATCATTTTGAGTACAAAAGCCACTATAAACATGTGACCCTTGAATAACTCTTGATGTTGTAAATAGACCTCTGCCAGGCTTGATTACTTTTACGTCATAAGTTTTTGGAAAAAAAAGTTTTACTAAAGGCACTACAATTATTTTTGCAATAAAAGGCAGTTTTTTGGTAAATAAAGGACGTTTTTCTACTTGCACTATTGATTTATTAAATCCAAGATCGCAATACGGACTGGTAGATATTTTGTAAAAGTCGTGGGCTGTTCTAGGGTCTTTAGGGTTTTCTTTAACAGCCCTAACTAACATAGATACCTGAATTTGACAATTAGGTATCGGGTATTTCTTACCTCTTTTCAGCATAATTGTCAAGGTGTCGGAACTTACCCCATAAAAAGCTATAATAGAATTTTTAACTTGATATTCCATTGCTTTTTTCGAACTATATTCTATAGATCCGGACTTTACACCTTTATATGATGCTTCAAGTCTAGTATTAATATTTTTTTCGGGTTTATAAGTTATAATTTGAAATTCCGGTTCGCCATAAATACTCAAAATTTTATAATAATATCCATATTGTTGTTTAATTTGTAATTTTAAATGAATGGAGTCTAAATCAATTACCAGGTTTTCTGTGAGCCATTTTACGGGTATTCCGGCTCTGAAATTTAAGAGTAATATTGGTTCTTCATTTGTACTTGTACCATACCAATATACAACAGGGTTAGGAATAATATCAGTAAAGGCCGGATCATTTGTACTGCAACTACTGATCTTGCTAGATCCCTCCTTTGCTACGAATGTACATTTAGTTTCATAAAGAGTAGCAGAATTATTTATTAATTTAGATTCATAACTTTTAAAAAGTTTTACCTTTTTAGAAAAAGCTGCTAATTGATTTAAAAAAAAACAGGTTAATAATAGAATTGATAAAAAAATTAAATATTTAAAGTTATTTATGATTTTATTCATTATAATATGTTTTCTCTTTTTATTGTATTTATATATTCTGATACAAAATTAAATATTGAATAATCTAAAAATTACTTTTAAGTTAGTATAAAAAAAATAATAAAATATCTGCTTTATAAAAGTAAATTATACATATAGCCACGTGCTAGTCATCATCTTTTTAAAACTTAAGTTTAGAATACTGTTTGATACAAAAATTTATAAATTATGTTTCAATCATAAAGTTAAAACATAAGTAGTAGTATATGGTGATGAATATCACCAAAAAATAACATTTTATTTTTGTTCGGACATAATAAATGAGAAAAACAAGAGCAGTTATAAAGCTGATTTTCTTGTTTCTGCTGTTTATGAGCTTTTACTTAAAAACATTCTCTCAAGCAGAAACACAAGTTGGCGATGAAAAATTTTCTACTTTTGAAACGCAAGATTTTAATACTAAAAATTTGGAAGAAGAACTGGAAAAAGGTGAAATAAGCCAGGATCCTTTAAAACAGGCTTTGCCTCCAGGAGAGCAAGGTAGAAGAAAAGCACTTCCTCCAGAAGAACGAGAAAAACTTTTAAGAGAAATATTTAATCTCCCCGAATCACTGCCAGAAACCACAAGGCAAAAGTACTCAAAAGAAAATCTCCTGCAAGCATATCCCAAAAAAAGAAAAAAACCTTACGAAATAATAGAAAAAGAAATAAAATTAGATCTGGACCCCGCAGAAGTACCCATAACCCTGGAGCAATGCTTAAGGTGCGCTATTCATAAAAATTATGACATAAGAATAAACAACGCCGCAAAAGAGCAGGAAAAATGGGCTTTTAGAAAAAGCCTAACAGAGTTCCTGCCAGATGTAGGATATGAATATATACAAAGAAGGCTTGACGGTGAAATCCTCGTAGGTGGTGTAGTACCAATTGAAACAAGCCAAACAAGTATAAGAACCATGTTTGAAGTAAGATGGCTGGTGTTTGATGGCTTTAGGCGGTATTTTGACGCTAAAATAGCTAAACAATTATATGATATTTCTAAATTAAGGCTGAAATTTACCAAGGATGAAATTTTGCTATTTACAACCAGCCAGTATTATAAGCTTTTGCAAGATAAATTAAATATAATTATATTGCTAAAAAATCTGGAACAAACACAAGAGCAGCTGGAAATTACAAAAGACAGGTTTGAAGCTGGCGTAGGTACAAAATTCGACGTATTGCGCTCGGAAACAGAGGTATTTAATTCTAAACAAAACTTAATAGAAGCTTTTCAACGCCTAAAAGAATCTCAGGTAAACCTTGCAAATACACTTGGTATAGCTGTAGAAACCCCTTTAATGCCCGTTGAAAATGAACCAAAAGAAAAACGCCTGGTTCTGGGAGAATTAGATATAAAAAGATTCATAGATAAAGCAATAGAAAACAGACCGGATTTAAAAATTGCCAGAATAAATGTAAAAACAGCAAGAACAGAAAGAAACCGAGTGATTTCTGAATACTTGCCAAGTTTTAACTTCTTTGCGGAAAAAGGCTGGCAGGGTGAGCGAGGTCTTGATATTCCAGACTCAGGGAGATTAAGAGGATTTAGGATTATTGGTTTTGAAATCCGATTGATATTTGAAAGGTTAGGTCTAAGAGCTTACACAAATATAAGAGAACTAAATCAAAACTTAAAAAAATTCAAGTTTGAAGCAATAAAAACCCAAAGAGATATTATAGAATTTTTATTAAAATCATACTATGATACAATAGCTGCAAAAGCTTTGATAAAAGCAACAAAAAAAGAAGTTTTATCCGCAAATGAAAGTTTGCGCTTGTCAGTAGTAAGGCTGGAAGCAGGGGTAGGAATATTTACTGATGTTATAACAGCTCAATTAAGGGCTACCAGTTCACAAATCAAACATCTTAGTGCTATTGTTGATTATAACGAGACACAAGCCCAATTATTGTTTGATATGGGTATTATAGATATAGATACATTACTTAACGGATATAAGATAGGAAATAAGCAAAGTTATCCATAATGAAGAAAGATAAAATGCCTAAAAAAGAAAGAATAGATACAATACTGGTTCAACAAGGATATTTTGAAACCAAAAGCCAGGCACAAGCAGCGATTTTAGCCGGAAATGTCAGGGTGAATAATGAAACAATAACCAAAGCCGGTACAAAATTCCCTTTTAATACAGAGTTAAATATAGAAATAAAAGTAATGCCTTATGTCAGCAGGGGTGGTTTTAAACTTAAAAAAGCAATTGATTTTTTTAATATAAATGTAAAAGATAGAATTTGCCTGGATATTGGAGCCTCAACAGGAGGCTTTACAGATTGCTTATTACAAAATAAAGCAAAAAAAGTTTATGCTATAGATGTCGGATATGGGCAACTGGCCTGGAAGCTAAGAAACAATCCTAATGTAGTAGTTGTTGAGAGAACAAACATAAAAAAAGCTGAGTTTAAAGATATATATAAAGATATTAAGGAAAAAAAACAGGATATTCTAGCTAGTTTGGCTGTTATTGATGTTTCTTTTATTTCTTTAATAAAAATTTTAAAAAATATTATTGATTTAATGAATAAAAATAATACTGAAATAATAGCCCTTATCAAGCCCCAGTTTGAAGCCGGCAGGGAATTAGTCCCAAAAGACGGCGTAATAAAAGATAAAAATGTACATTTTAGCGTAATTAAATCTATAATGAAATTTGCAGCAGAATTAAATTTATTTGTTAAAAATCTGGAATTTTCACCAATAAAAGGACCTGCCGGAAATATTGAATATCTTATACATTTAGGGTTAAATGAAGAAAATATCATTACAGAAAAAGATATTAACAAAATAGTGGATAATGCTAATGAATGTCTTAAAACAAATTAAATCAATAAATAATAAAAATTTATCTCTTGATAAAATAGGAATAGTTTATAATCGCAAGCATAAAAATGCTAAAGACGTTGTAAAAAAGCTTGAAACCATCCTTGAAGAATTTAACTTGTGTTTTTCAACACAAGAGTTTTGTCCAGAAAAACATAAGATATATACAAAGCTGGAAAAGGGCGTGTCTTTTGTTATAGTTGTGGGCGGTGATGGTACTTTTTTAACAGCTGCACGTTTTTATGCGAAACATGAAATACCTATATTTGGTGTAAATATTGGCAGGCTTGGTTTTTTAACTCAATTAAACCCTGATGATCTTAAAATGGGTATACAAAAAATACTTGACGGTAAATTTAAAATTGAAGAAAGGCTTATGATAAAAGCTTTTAATAATAATTACGACAGCACTGCCTTAAATGATATTGTTATAAAAAACGGAGAAATCTCGCGTTCTGCACAGTTATTTTTGAATATTAACAACCGGCATGTATGTGACTATATTGCAGACGGACTTATAATTTCAACTCCTACAGGGTCAACGGCTTATACATTGTCAGCCGGGGGCCCTGTGGTAGTGCCGGAACTTGAAGCTATTGTCATAGTACCTATATGCCCACATGCTTTAACTACCAGACCAATTGTGGTTCCTGCAAAAGAACGACTTTCTGTCAGGATCAAGACTGATTCTGATTCTGTTTATTTGACAGCTGACGGGCAGGTTAATGTAAAATTAAATATAGAAGATGAAATTTCTATAATTCAAAATGAACATAAAGCCAGGTTAATATTATTAGAAAAAGAAAATAACGGCTTTTACAGTATTTTAAGGGAAAAATTACACTGGGGAATTTCACCTGTTAAAGATTAGGTAGTGGTCAGCTGAGTACTGATGCTTACAAGTAAATTTAAGTTATATCAAAAACTTGCAGCGATGACATAAAAAAGGTGATGGCTATCACCAAAGATTAGATAAAATAAAAAATACTATAAAGTAATTAAATATAGGGGCTATAGATTAAGAATATGATCAAAACACTGTCAATTAAAAACTTTGCATTGATTGATGAGCTGGAACTGGATTTGGATAAAGGCTTAAATATTCTCGCAGGAGAAACAGGCGCAGGTAAAAGTATTTTAATTGATGCTATTGATCTGGTATTTGGAACCAGAGCATCAAAAGAACATATAAAGACCGGTACCAAAAAATCTACAATTGAATTAACTATAAAGTATAACTCGAAAGATATAAGGCTATTGTTATTAGAAAACGATATCGAGCCTGAAGACGATAATACCTTGATAATCTCAAGAGAAATAACAGCCTCATCAAGTAAATCTCGTGTAAACGGTGTTATTGTTACAAGAAATTATATACAAATCCTGAGAGAGTATTTGATTGACATTCATAGTCAGCACGAAACATATATATATATTCAGCCCAAAACTCATATTAACTTGCTTGATAACTACGGAGATAAATCTCATAAGGATTTAATTACAGCATTTGAGCAAAAATATAATGAGTTTAAAGCAAATAGTAAAGAACTTGAAAGATTATTGAACGAAAGGCAGTCAATTGAGCAGCGCATTGATTTTTTAATGTTTCAGGTGATGGAAATAGAATCTGCAAATATAGAAAATACAGAAGAATATGATGAATTAAATAACCAAAGGTTAAAACTGGTTAATGCAAAGGACTTGAAAGAGTTAACATATTTCGGTTATCACTGTCTATATAATCAAGAGAACAGCTTGATTGATATGATAAATTGTATTGAGCTAAAACTAATTAAAGCTTGCGATATGGATAAAAACCTTGGTAATATAGCTGATTCCATTGCTAATAGCAGCTCCTTACTAAAAGATGCGGCTGATGAGCTAAGAAGTTACAGTGAAAACATTGACAATGATCCACAATTATTGAATGAAATAGAAGAACGTATATTATTGCTTGATAAGCTAAAAAGAAAATATGGCCCGGATTTGTCAGATGTAATTAATAACTTTGCTTTGTATCAGGAAGAACTGAATAAAATTCAAACAGACTTTGGAAATATAGACGGATTGCAAGAAAAAAACGAACAATTGCAAACCGAACTTAAAAAAATAGCCAAATTACTTTCAGAATCAAGAACTACACTAGCTAAAGCTTTATCAAAAAAAATAAAAACAGAACTTGTAAAGCTGGAAATGCCTAAGGTTCAATTTAATATTAATGTAATGCTAAAAGATGATTACAACTCATCAGGCCTGGATGATGTTGAATTTATGGTCAGCGCAAATCCAGGCGAGCCATTAAAACCATTGGCAAAGGTTGCCAGCGGCGGTGAGATTTCTCGTATAATGCTTGCTATCAAAACTGTTTTTGCTCAAGCTGATAAAGTTAACACTGTTATATTTGATGAGATTGATACAGGTGTAAGCGGCAAGACATCTCAAGCTATTGGAGAAGAACTGGTAAACCTGTCTTTTAGTCATCAGGTTTTATGTATTACACACCAGCCTATAATCGCAGCTATGGCAGACCGGTATTTTTATGTAGAAAAACATCAAAATAAAGAAAAAACAAGTGTTAGCGTCAGCATACTAAATGAAGAACAAAAAATCAAGGCCATCTCCAAGCTGGCTAGCGGATCTGGTGAAGATCAAGATTCTCGTAATTTTGTAATTAAGCTTATTAATCAGGCTGTGAATTACAAAAAGTTAAATAAAATTGAAAGAGAAATGAAAACGACGGAAAACAAGGCCAAACTCTTATAAATATTTAGCTTTAATATATTTATACTGCAAACCTAAAATGAACAACGTCGCCATCTGCGACAATATATTCCTTGCCTTCAAGTCTGACAGAACCTTTTTCTTTAGCTGCATTTTGAGAACCTGCTTCAATAAAGTCATTGTAGCCAACGACCTCAGCTCTAATAAAGCCTTTTTCCATATCCGTATGTATTACACCTGCTGCTTGGGGTGCTTTTGTACCTTCTGTGATTGTCCAGGCCCTAACTTCTTTTTCTCCAGCGGTAAAATAAGTAAGCAATCCCAATAATTCATAAGTACTTCTTATCATTCTTTCCATGCCCGAGCTATTTACGCCAAGCTCTTGTAATAACTCTTCAGCTTCTTCTCGGGTTAATTCGGCTAATTCAGCTTCTATTTTTGCGCTTACAACTACAACTTGAGCGTGATGAGTTTTTGCATATTCTTTAACCTTATCCACATATTTATTTCCACCTGCGATAAGGTCGGACTCTGATACATTTGCGGTATATATTACTGGTTTAGCACATAAAAGATGTAAATTATTAGCAAAAAGCAATTCATTCCTGGCAAATGATTTTAAAGAAAATGGTTTACCCTCCTCGAGTATTTTCAAAAGTTTTTCTAAAACAGCGTTTTCAGCTATAGCATTTTTATCTTTGGCTTTTACTTGCTTTAAAATTCTTTCTTTTCTTTTTTCTATAGTATTCAAATCAGCAAGAGCCAACTCCATATTAATAGTTTCGATATCATCGACAGGATTAATCTGGCCTGATACATGTACTGTATTTTCATCATCAAAACATCTTACTACCTGAATAATAGCATCTACTTCTCTAATATGCCCTAAAAACTGGTTGCCAAGTCCTTCACCCTTACTGGCTCCCTTTACCAAACCTGCAATATCAACAAATTCTATGGAGGTTGGTATTACTGTATTTGTTTTTACAATATTTTGCAATATAAACAATCTATCGTCAGGCACATTTACAATACCTAAATTAGGCTCTATTGTACAAAATGGATAGTTTGCTGATTCTGCATTTTTTGTTGATGTTAAAGCATTAAATAAAGTTGATTTTCCTACGTTTGGAAGTCCTACAATTCCGGCTTTCAGCAATTTTTTAATCCTTTCCCTTTTTTCTTAAAAATTAATTTATGTTCATTATTAAAAGGTATTTTAGATTCATTATTTAGTGTTTACTAAAATTTATAACATAAAAAACATTCCGATTATACTTTAATAAAAATCTCACTACTATATTATTTTGAAATAAAATTAAATTTTATTTCAAGAATTATTACGTCTTTTTTAATATAATATCTAACAAATAAAAAAAATCTGCTTTGTCTCAAGAAAATAAAAAAAAACAAACTTTATGTTTTTGCGGAGTACTTTAATTTATTTAAAAGCCCTCCGCTGGTATAGAACTTTAAAATTTTATTAAAAAATGGGGCGAATGATGGGAATCGAACCCACGAATACCGGAACCACAATCCGGGGCCTTAACCACTTGGCTACACTCGCCACCATTTTATATAAATATTATTATTATTGTTTTAAAAGAGCGGGCGACGAGGTTCGAACTCGCGACATCCAGCTTGGAAGGCTGGCACTCTACCAACTGAGTTACACCCGCATTGTTATTATTTACTTTATGTCTTTTTATACTTCCTCAAAAATACGTTTCAGATTCTTGAATCAGGTAAAAGCTGGTAAAATATACTATTTTCTGAAAAGAAAAATCTAAAATTTAATTAATGAGTAGTATCAAAATCGGGATGACAGGATTTGAACCTGCGACCCCCTCATCCCAAGTGAGGTGCGCTACCAAGCTGCGCTACATCCCGTTCTTTCCAAGACAATATCAAGTGTAACTAACATAATTTAACCTGTCAAGTATAGATTTTATCTTAAGCACAAAATTATTATTTTCTGTATTTCTCAAAAGCTTTTAAAGCTTCTTCTTTATCATCAAAATGTATTGTTTTATCTTTTAAAATTTGATAATCCTCGTGGCCTTTTCCTGCAATAACAATAACATCTTTATTATCTGCATCCCTAATAGCCGTTTCTATAGAAGATTTTCTATCTATTTCAACAATAATTTTATTAGACTCCAAAGTTTTAATTCCTGCTAAAATGTCTGTAATTATTTGTTGAGGATCTTCACTTCTGGGATTATCAGATGTAATATATACTTTATCAGCTAAAGTATCTGCAATTTTACCCATTTGAGGTCTTTTAGTCGCATCTCTGTCTCCACCGCAGCCTATTATACATACAAGTTTTCCTCCTGACGGTACTATTTTTTTTGCGGCGTTTAATATATTTAACAGGCCATCCGGAGTATGAGCATAGTCTATAATAGTTAAAGGGTTATCAATAACTGTTTCAAACCTTCCTGCAACGCTTTTAGTTTCTTCTAAAGATTTAATACAAATATCTAAATCGAGCTTTTCCGCATATCCTGCGGCTAAGGCAGCTAAACTGTTATAAACGCTAAAAGCACCTGTCATTTTAAGATTAATTTTTTTATTACCTGCAGGTGTTTTACACTCAAAAGTCGCGCCGGTTGTAGAAAACTGAATATTATAAGCAAAAAAATCAGCTTTTTTATTAATTCCATAGGTTATAAGCTTTATACTTTTATTGATTTTATTTTTAAATTTATCTGCATATTCATCATCATTATTGATTACAGCGTACTTATTATTTTTTTCATTATTATCAGATAAGGATTCAAATAATAAACTTTTTGCTAAAAAATAATTTTCCATGGTTATATGATAGTCAAGATGATCCTGAGTCAAATTAGTTAATATAGCTGCATTAAAATTACATCCTGAAACTCTTTTTAAGTCCAGAGCATGTGAACTGACCTCCATTACTGTATTTTTAATATTTTTATCAACCATAGTTTTTAATACTTGTTGTAATTCAGGTGATTGCGGTGTTGTATAATTTGAACCCTGATATTTTTCAGCGGATTCAAATTTATGTCCTAAAGTACCTATCAAGCCGCAAGCTTTTTGTGAATATTCAAACATATTTTGTATAAGGTGAGTAACAGTTGTTTTTCCGTTTGTTCCTGTAACTCCAATTAAATTTAACTTTGAGGAAGGAAAATCATTGATAATACTTGAAATTTGAGATAAAGCATGTTTAGTATCATTAACTTTAATAATAGGTATATCAATATTTTTTATATCTTGTTGAATAATAACAGCTGCTGCACCATTTTTTTCTGATTGTTCTATATAATTATGACCATCACTTTTTTCTCCCGCTATACAGACAAATATATCTCCGGGTTTTATTTTCCTGGAATCATATGATACACCTTTTATTTCTATATTATTTAATCCTTTATTATTCAAAACACTTATAGGACCAAGAAAATCAATTATTTTATCCAAATTCAATTTAAAATCTCCTTTATTCTTTTTAAAGGTCTGTCAGGCTCAATACCTTTTAATCTTGCAGATTGCAAGGCTATAGCATTAAAAATAGGTCCTGCTACTGTACTTCCCCAATTTTCTTTTGTATCAGGACTATCAATAACAACTAAAATAACTAATTGAGGATTTTTAACAGGAAGATATCCTACAAAAGATGTATAGACTTTGTCTTTTAAATAACCTCTTCCATTTGGTTTAGGCTTTCTTGAAGTACCTGTTTTACCGGCTATTCTATAATTTGGTATTCTGCCTGCTTTTGAAGTTTTAGCATCGATACTGTCTGCTAATAAATCAGTTAAAACCATTGCTGTTTTTTTAGAAATAACTCTTTTTACTTTTATATTTTTTAGAAAATCTTCTTTTTTATATTTTATAACATGAGGTGTAACCCAAATTCCATTATTAGCAATAGCTCCTACAGCAGATACTATTTGAAGAGGAGTAGTTGCAATACTATATCCGTAACCAATAGTTGCTTGTCTGACTTTATTCCAGGTTTTGGGTTTTGGTAAAATACCGTCAGATTCTCCGGGAAGATCAATACCGGTTCGAGAGCCGATATTAAATTTTTTTAACATATTATAATGCTCATTTTTAGGAATTCTTAAAGCAACTTTTAAGCTTCCAACGTTGCTACTATGAGCAAATAAATATTTTAAATCAATTAAGCCCGGTTCTTTTCCCGGTACATAGTTATGATTCTTAATAGGCCATTTATCTATTTTTATAATTCCGCTGTCATAAATTTTATCATACGGTGTTATATAACCATATTCCAGTGCAGCTGCAACCGTAAGAATTTTAAAAGTTGATCCGGGCGGATAAACATCACTTAGAGCCCAGTTTTTTACAATAGAAGGATTATATCTGTTATACCTGGCAGGATTATAGTTTGGTAAAACTGCAAAAGCAAGTATTTCGCCGTTTTTAGGATTTAATATAATTACAGAGCCTCTTTCTGCTTTTGTTTTTTTAAGTCCTTTTTTAAGTTCCAGTTCAGCTATGTGTTGAAGTGTAGAATCTATAGTCAAAATCAGTTTTTTACCTGTAGGCGGAAATGTAACTCTATTAGGATCTGTATTAAAGTCATAAATAACATTTCCTCTGCCGTCGTACTCAATAGATTTTATTTCCGGCAATTTTGACAGATTTTTAGAAGCTGTTTTTTCTACTCCCGCAAGTATATTTGCGTCAAAATTTGTATAACCCAATATATGAGAAGCTAAAGAACCTTGAGGATAAACTCTTTTACTTTTTTTTACAAAATCAAGACCTTTTATCTTTTTTTCTCGAACCTCAGGGATTAATTTCTTTTCAACCAAATCAAAATCAACGTTTTTAGCCACAGTTATGGTTGAATGCTTTCTATTGCTTAATTTTTCATATAATTTAGTTTTTTGTTTTTTTAAGTGTTTAGCTAAAACAGAAGCCATTTTTATAACAGGAGTATCATGGTAATAATTAGGGTGGGCATAAATATCATATATTGTTATATCAGAAGCTAATCTTACATTATTTCTATCTGTGATTATACCTCTAAAACTTACAGGTCGAGCTACCTGTCTTTGATGAGAAGCTTTTAGCTTTAATTTTCCGGATTCAAATATTTGCAGCCTTATTACCTGTATAATAAGAATTAGTGCAAAAGTAAAGAACAGTATTTGCAAAAACATTGCAAATGCATTATAGTTTTTTAAATTTGTTTTTAATAAATTTTTCATGATGATTTAATAGCCTGGTATTGGTTTTACTTTTTTTCTTATTCGATTTTTTCTTATTTTAACTATTTTAGTTTTTGCTTTTATTTCTAAAACTTTATCCGGTTTTTTTAAAAAGTTTATTTTAGAGGCTTTTTTATTTATATTATAAAACGATTTTGATTGGTCCAGCCTGTTTTCCAGTTTTAAATTGTCAAAGTTAAGCTTGTTAGTTTCATTATGAATAAAAACAACTTCTCTTTCTTTTTCTGTAACCAAATAATAACTGTATGCCAATACACAAAGAAATAACAGTAAAATCACGATTAAACATTTATTGAATCTTTTTATAGATTTTAATTTTTTATCATTATCTAAAGAAAAAGAGCCTTTTCTTAAAGTGCTTTTATTATTTATTTTAGTGCGTTTTTTAGAACTATCATTTGCTTTAGTTGATTTCAAAGCGTTATTGGCTGATTTCATTTAGATACTCCACGAAAATATCTGTTATTTAAACTTTTTTTGCGGCTCTAAGTTTAGCGCTTCTGGATGGCGGATTTAATTTTATTTCTTCTTCACTTGCAATAACAGGCTTTTTAGTTAATATTTCCAACTGTTTAATATCACACTTGCATACTAGTTGTTCAGGAGGACAATTACAAGATGAAGCGTAATATTTAAATAAATTTTTTACAAGCCTGTCTTCTAAAGAGTGAAAACTTATTATAACTATTCTAGCATCTTTTTCTAATAAAGGAATAATGTGTTTAATTGCTTTTTCTATATTTTTCAATTCGTTATTAACTTCTATTCTTATTGCCTGAAAAACTCTGGTGGCGGGATGTATTTTGCCTTTAGCAAAAGGGGTGTTTGATTTTATCAAGTTTGCTAATTGTAAAGTTGTTTTAATAGGTTCTTTTTTTCTTTGCTCTGTTATTTTTCCGGCTATTCTTTTAGAAAACCGCTCTTCACCGTATAGTTTAAATATATTGGCTAATTCTTCTTCTTTATAAGTATTTATAACATCATAAGCCGAAAAAGGATCGTTAGGATTGAATCTCATATCTAAAGGAGCATTTTTTGAAAAACTGAAGCCTCTTTGGGCAGAAGTAAGCTGATAATAAGAAGCACCCAGGTCAAACAATATACCACCGGTTATTTTATCAATGTCTCTTTTATAAAGAATTTCAGGGATGTCAGTGTAACTTGCCTGAATAATTTCTATAATATCGGAAAATTCTTGTGTTTTTTGACGAGCTGCGTTTATTGCTTCTATATCCATATCTGTAGCAATTAATCTGCCAGTTGGGCCTATTTTCTTTGATATTTCATAAGAATGCCCCCCGCCCCCTGCTGTTGCATCTATATATATTTTACCGTCTTGACAATTTAACCAGTCTATAGCTTCTTTTAGCATTACTGTATAATGGCAAAACTTATTATTCATATCTATTCGACAATTTAACCTTTCTTTATTTATTTTTTTATATATTTCAAAAAATTTTCCGTTGTCTTTTGCTTGTATTTGTTAGTTTCATTAAAAGAAAACAAAAGAAGATTTTTGTCTTTATTATTATGATTTAATGCTCCTATTATACCTTCAACATTAATCCCTTTATTTTTATGTATTACCTGGGCATTAACTTTTATATATGGCAGTGAATGCCCTGATGATTTGATAAACCCCTTTTGGGTTACTTTTATTCTACTTACTTCAAGCGGTAAGTAAGAAAGATTGGCAGCTGTCTTTTCTAATATACTGTCAATGTTTTTAGAATGAATATTATCTTTTGTTATGTTTATTATCTTACCTGCTTTTATTACTGCTATTTTTTGATTATTCCTGATATTATTAGCTATTATGACATGTGTGCCCATTACAGAGATGTAGTTTTTAAGTTCAAAGTACTTTGGCAGCTTTTCTGTATTGATAAATTGTTCAGCTCTTTTTCTTACTTTTGCTTCGGAAGGAAAAATATAATCTGTGCATATTTTTTCATATATGGTATAAGCACCTACTATTAGACATATTAAGGCTATAACACCTATTATAAAAGAGACGGTTTCTCTGATTACATGCCATAAGCAACCCATTATTAATATTTTCTCCTTACTTGATAGACTGCTATACTAACTTTAAAATACTTTTCAGATTATTCGATCGTGTTAAATTTAATAAAATAAGCTAAAATTTGAAAAAAGTAATCTGAAAGTTAACCTGGAACTTGTATATTTAAAACTCTTAATTATCATCTTGATATAATTTTAAGTTAAATAATATTATTTGTGCAATATTCGTATGTATTAATCAATAAAAATAATCCAAAAGTTAAAGTTCATCCATTTCAGTATTCATTAATCGGTGTATCAATGGGATTATTTTATCTGTTATTAACCTCATTATCAGAGTTCATAACCTTTGGTTTAGCTTATTTTCTTGCCAGTATACTAACTATATTACTGATTTCAGTTTATGTATACTTTGTAATAACCAAAAAGAAAGATAATGTATTCTCATTAACTATATTCGGAGGGTTATCACTCTTATATACATACCTTTATGTATTATTGCAATTACAGGATTTATCATTGTTACTTGGCAGTATTGGATTATTTATAATTATCGGTACTATAATGTATTCAACCAGAAACGTTGAGTGGTATTAAAATATTATAAAAACTTTTCAGGTGCCAAAATAGAAACAGTAGAATTTAAAGATAAATACTTGTTAGCAACCTCTTTAATATCCTGAGGCGTAACATTCCTGGCTTTATCTTTTAACTCGTCATCAAACCTGGCCCCCAGTCCGATTATGTCATAATAGCCCAAATAATAAGCTTGCTGAGAATTAGTTTCACGATGAAATGCCAATTTACCCAAATAATTATTTTTGGCATTTTTTAGCTCATCTTCTGTTACCAGTGTATTTTTAAGCTTTTCAATTTCAGTCTTGAAACCATCCAAAGCCACTTGTATATTAGAAGGCTCTGTAGCTATATAAATATCAAATAATCCGGCATGTTTAAAAGGTTCATAACAGCTTCTAACCACATAAGCAAGACCTTTTTTATCTCTTAACTCCAAAAATAAACGGGAGCTTAATCCGCTAGAACCCAATAATGTATTTAAAATTCTAAGCTTAATAGCATCATCGTCAGTTACAGCAGGCCCTAACCAACCCTGAATAATTTGAGCCTGGGCAGCATCTTCTTTAGCAAATTTAATTACTTTATTTTCTGTTAATGGTTTTACTTCAGGCACAATAAATTTATTTTCAAATTGTTTTATACATCCTAATTTATTTTCAAATTTTTCTTTAATCTCATCTTTATCTATATTACCAACAACAACAATATTTATTCTTTCTGCGGACAAAGAATTATTATAAAAATCAATAATTTCTTCTTTTGTAATTTCAGGTAATACTTTTAAAACAGTGGTAGGCGATTGTCCGTAAGGATGATTATTAAACATATTTTTAATAAAATTATCAATAGCCAAAACCCTGGGAGAATCAAGCTCAACACTTAATTCACCTTGCAGTTTAACTTTTTCTTTTTCAAGTTCTTCAAATGTTGAATTCAACATAATATCCGACAAAACATCAAGAGCTTTATCTATATCTTCATTTAAAAAAATTGTTTTAAAATTCATACAATCATTTTTAGTTCTAAACTTCATTTCTATACCTTCAGAAGCCAACTCGTCAACAATTTGTTTAGAAGTTTTTGTCCTGGTCCCTTGTAAAAGCAATCTGCTTACCAGGTTGGCAATACCGGGCCTATTTTGGTATTTCACACCGGAATCTATAAAAACATTAACAGAAGTTCGGGGTGTATTTTCATTTTTTCTTGTTATTAAACGAATACCGTTATTCAAGTTTGTTATATCAAAAGAATTCATTTTATATTAATCTCCTTCACTAACTTTGGCAGTGATCAATTGAGTACTGATACTTACAGGTAAACTCAAGTTATATCAAAAGCTTACAGCGATGACACAAGAAAGGTGATGACCATCACCCTGATTTTTTATAAGGGGAAGTATATCTTTACTCCGGCATCAAAACAGAAGTACTGACCTTATTAAAGTTTATATATTTTTTTGCTATCTCATAAACATCATCCACGGTGATGTTATTAAGTATTTCAATATATTTAATACAACAGGACAAATCCTCACAAACAGTCATATAATAACCTATTGCCTCACCAATTTCTGATACTGTTTCAGATTCTTTTGCAAATATTAATTTTAATTTTTTCTTAGCCTTCTTAAATTCCAGCTCAGTTATTTTATCATCAAAAAGCTCATTAATTTGATTTTTAATTATACTTAATGCTTCATCCTTATTTTCAGACTTAAAATTCATCTGAATAAAAAATGCATTGCCATCTTTAAAATCATACTGAGTAGTACCTACAATATTAAAAACAGGTTGTTCAGGTTTTTCTATCAAATTTTGATACAATCTGCTGCTTTTCCCTTCACCCAGTATAATACTAATTATATCTATAGCCATAGATTCTTTTAAATTGGTAGCCTTAGGTCCATGAAAACCCATAATTGCAAAGCCGGTATTAATTTTACCTGTTTTTTCAATATATCTTTCTTGTGTTTGTTCAGGCTCTGGCGTATAAACCGGCTCAGGATTTTTTTCCGTATTTTTAAACACAAAATTCTTTTTAATTAAATCCAGCGTTTTTTGTTCATTAACATCACCGACAATAATCGTAGTAAAATTTTCCGGCCTGTACCATTTATTGTAATAATCAACAATTTCAATGCGCGGAATAGAGGCAATTACTTCTCCCGTACCGATTACATCTCGTTTGTAGGGATGTTCCTTATACATTAATTTATTAAGCTCATTATAAGTTCTGGTCCAGGGCTGATCGTCCCTCATTCTGATTTCTTCAATAACAACATATCTTTCTCTTTTTTCTTCAACATCATCATTATTAAAATCAAAAGCTTTACCTATTTCTTTATCAGGAAAAACAGGATCAGTCATCATATCCGCGTGTAATTCCAGAGCTTGAATAAACTGTTCGTTATTTTCGCCCTTGGGTAATGTTACATAATAAAAAGTATAATCTTTCCAGGTAGCAGCATTAACAATAGCGCCTTTAGCTTCCAATATTCTGTCAAACTCTCCCGGGCCGTACTTGTTGGTACCTTTAAACATCAAATGCTCAAGAAAATGAGAAATACCTGTAATATTGTCATCTTCATTAATAGAGCCTGTTTTTACCCACGTACTGACATTAACCAAATCACCTTGTTTATTGGCGATTATTACCGTATGACCGTTATCAAGTTTATAAAGCTTGACAGGCTTATCAAGAAAAGGAATTTTAACTTCCTCTTGATTGATAATTTGTGACAAATCTAAAGTCATAACTTTTCAATTCTCCAAAGTCTCTTTAACAAATATAGAATAATTGTATCAAACTTAAAAAATTTTTCATATAATCTTTTATCTGGCTCAAAATTAAATTTAAAAATAAACAAATAATATTTCCCTTTTAAACCCTATTGTTAAAAATATTACAACCTAATACAACATCATGGTTATTAACCGGATTATCATCTACTATATTCACTACTGAGATATTCAATGTTTTCTTTTACTTTCAAGGTATTTGGATGACTTTCGCCTAATGAGTTTTTAAATATCTCATAAGCTTTATTGTACAGCTTGAGAGCCTCATCGTAGTTGCCTTGATTATTATATATACGACCTGTTTCATGTAGAATATAGCCTGCTTGTTTTGTTTTTATATTTAATTATTCTATATACTCCATTAAGGCTTCTACATGCGGGATAAATAACTGTACTCCCAGAGTCTATTCACTACAGTCATAGCAGTAAATTATCTAATTATATTAAGTGCATGAGAAAAAGTTTTTACGTTTTTTAATTTAAACCATTTACTCCCATTTTTAAGTATTTTAGTAACGTACTTTAGATGTAAAAAATTTTTCTTTGTTACTTAATTAAATATAATAGTAATTATATTTTACTATACTAACTTTAAAATACTCTAATTGAAATACTACACGGTAAGGGAATTAATAAAAAAGACTTACCATTTAAAATTTGCAAGATAATAAAAATTTGTAGGAGGTTCTATGAAAGTAGATGAAAAAACTTTAACAGATATGATATTTCGCACTAATCATTACATTACCTGGATGAGAGACAGAAATGGCGTATTCAAAGCCTCTAATCAACCTAATTCAGATATATTTGACCTTACAGAAGAAGAAATGATCGGTAAAAAAGCTGATGAGCTTTTTGATGAAGATGTTGCAAAACTTTTTGATGAAGAAGATAATCAGGTAATGGAGTCCAAAAAGTTTCTTTATATTTCCAACCGAGAAGTTGAAACTCCGCACGGAAGGAAAGCTTACGAAATCTTCAAAGCACCTATTTTTGATGATAACGATGAAGTTGTTGGCACTTTTGGATTTGGAAGGGAAATAAGTAATAATTAGTACCATAATTTAAGGTACTAATTATTTTGCTTTTTATATGTTTATATTAGAATGGTTACAATTGTATAAATTTTTTGTAACTTACTTGTCAGTGTTTATATTTAATAGTCTGATCAATGTAAACATTTATTTAGAAACCTTCCCGTATGTAGGGATGTTTTATCTGAAGAAATATACAATAAAATTTATTCTGAAGATTATCGCAGAGTATACGACAGCAAAGAATCTTGCAGAGTTAAGTCTATGAGAAAAATTTTTTACGTCTTATGATTCAAGTTAGTGATACCTTGTTTTATAGCTGATTCCAAGTCATTTAAATTGTCAAAATTCCTTTTGGGCATAGAGTGATATTTTAATGTATGCCATTTATTCTCTATTAAGATTTAATTCAGGACTATAAGGTGGTATAAAATTCCCATTTCTTAATTTTCTTTTTAGAGCCTGTCTGGTTAAACAAATAATATTTCCATTTTAAACCCTATTGTTAAAAATATTACAACCTAATACAACATCATGGTTATTAACCGGATTATCATCTACTATATTCACTACTGAAAGATTCAATGTTTTCTTTTACTGTCAAAGTATTTGGATGACTTTCGCCTAATGAGTTTTTTAATATCTCATAAGCTTTATTGTACAGCTTGAGAGCCTCATCGTAGTTGCCTTGAGCATAATAAACACCAGCAATATTGTTATAAGAAGTAGCGGTATCAGGATGATTAACCCCTAATACTTTTTCTCTAATATTAAGAGCTTTAAAATAGAACTTGAGAGCCTCATCATCGTAGTTGCCTTGAGTTTTATAAAGTAACCCAATATTGTTATAAGAAGTAGCGGTAGAAGGATGATTAACCCCTAATACTTTTTCTCTAATATTAAGAGATTTAAAATAGAACTTGAGAGCCTCATCGTAGTTGCCTTGATTATCATAGGCTGCTCCAATACTGTTATAAGAATTAGCGGTAGAAGGATGATTAACCCCTAATTTTTTTTCATATATATCAGTAGCTTTAAAATAGAACTTGAGTGCCTTATCGTAGTTGCCTTGAACTCTATGTACTTCCCCAATATTGTTATAAAAAGTAGCGGTATCAGGATGATTACCCCCTAATTTTTTTTCATATATATCAGTAGCTTTAAAATAGAACTTGAGAGCCTCATCGTAGTTGCCTTGATTATTATGAAGTAACCCAATATTGTTATAAGAAGTAGCGGTATCAGGATGATTAACCCCTGGTACTTTTTCTCTAATATTAAGAGCTTTCAAGTAAAACTTGAGAGCCTCATCGTAGTTGCCTTGACTATCATAGGCTGCTCCAATATTGTTATAAGAAGTAGCGGTATCAGGATGATTAACCCCTAATTTTTTTTCATATATATCAGTAGCTTTAAAATAGAACTTGAGAGCCTCATCGTAGTTACTTTGAGAATTATAGACTGCTCCAATATTGTTATAAAAAATAGCAGTATCAGGATGATTAACCCCTAATTTTTTTTCATATATATCAGTAGCTTTAAAATAGAACTTGAGAGCCTCATTGTAGTTACCTTGATTATGATAAAGATTACCAATACTGTTATAAGAAGTAGCGGTATCAGGATGATTAACCCCTAATACTTTTTCTTTAATATTAATAGCTTTCAAATAGACCTTGAGAGCCTCATTGTAGTTGCCTTGATCATCGTATATACAACCTGTTTCATTTAGAATATAGGCTGCTTGTTCTGTTTTTATATTTAATTCTTCTATATACTCCTTTAAGGCTTCTACATGCGGGATAAATAAATAACTGTTTTCCCAGGTTTCTTGTTTGTGGTAATCATAGTCATAAAAACCATAAATTATATTAATTACTTCCTTAACGTATTTTTTTTGTTTATTTTTAAAAAACAATCTTTTAATAAAATTTTTATAATCAAAACTGTCTCTTATAACCATCTGCAAAAGTCTGTGTATTGAGATATTATCAGGATTATTTTTTTCTTGTTTTATAAGAGAAAACTCATTTAAAATATCAATAATATTATCAATATTTGCAAATCTATCTTTAAACCAGCTTATACTTATATTATCCGGTGCTAAAAAGGCAATAAGATTTAAAAATGCTATAGTTTCAGGTAAGTCTTCTTTTATTTTTTCAAAAGAGATTTGCCATGTTGTTACTACATTAAGGTT
>JANQHM010000122.1 GCA_028282645.1 Candidatus Gastranaerophilales bacterium | reverse complement strand
AAAATGATGATAATTCTTCCTATCGAAAAAATTATCATCAAGAATAAAATGTATAAATATGATTTCTATCTGAATCAGGAAATTATGTTAAGAACCCTTCCCTTCTCTTCTCTTTTGTTTAAGAACCCGGTCTTTTGGAGAAAGTTAACTAACAGGATATGTATAATTTGTGTTGTATATGCTTTCCTTTCTACTTTTAAACAGATTGAAAAGAATTATACAAAATTTTGTATATTCAACTCAAGATGGAGCTGATCGTTTAGGGTGTTTAATAAATTCTTAAATTTCTGGCTTTTAGACAAATATCTTGTTAATTTGTCATGAGAAACTTCTTTTATATTTTCAGCAGCTTTTAGGCAAGAAAAGTTGCCTTCTTGTTTTTTTTATGTGTTTTTATTTTATTTTGCGTAACTCCTGTTCCAACCGTAAAACTTATTGAAATTTGAATAATATTATTAATGAATTTAATTACATAAATTTACTTTATATCTTTTAGCTATTAATATCCTACCTTGCTTATTTACCCCCATCCAAATATTTCCATTTAAGCCTAGAATCATCATTACAACAGGATAATTTACATTTTTATATTGACCTATCTCATTTATTAGCTTTTTATCTCTATCTGAAGGATTAGGAAAAAATTCAGAATGAGTGTGCCATTCACCTAAGTAGACTCTACTTCCAACTGATTCACGCCATTCTTTTTTAATTATCTGTTGATGACCTAATTTATTTCTAACAAAAGAATAAAATGAAGATATATCAAACCATTTTGGTGTAGTTATTTTATCAATAACCATTTTATTATCATAGATATTACCTAATAAAATACCTCCAGATTCCCTTTTGTCAATAGTCTGTTCAAATTTTAAAAGTTGTAAAAAAACTTCTTCTTTAAGATAAATTTCAAAATTATTTGCTATAAATATCATAGTTGATCCATCTTTTATTACTAAAATCAAATTTATAATTTTTATAACTATCAATTTGATTAAATTTTTTATCAGTTTCTAGCCTATATGTAAATTTTAAATTATTTTTTAAAATTTCAGGATTATTAAGGTCACCTGTAAAGCATACTAGCATAGGAACTTGTTTATTGTTAAGCACTTGGTTAATAATCCTAGTTGTTTTTGTAACATATTCTTGCAAATCTAGTCCTCCATATTCAATATAAGAACAGTTACAACCTGATAATTTTTTAGATTGAGGCTCTTTTATAAATCTATTTTTATATAAAAACATATCATCATACAAACTTTCTGCTTGACGTGCAGTCTGCTTGTCTATAATAATAACATGTCCTGCTACCATTAATGGTTCAACTCCACAAAGAATAACTTTTCCATTAAATTCACTATATTTTAACCATTCTATTAATGCTACTTGACAGATAGAATCACCTGAAGTATCTATAATTATATCAGTAGAATTTATTAAGCTGGGTTCTTCTTTTAGTTTTGTAAAAAAATTCTCATTATAAGTATCACAAATAATAGAAGAAGGGTTTTTAAAAATAAGTTTCTCTTTTACTACATCAGTTTTATAAGAATTAATATGACTGATATCACCTATATGTCTGCCTACATTTTCATATTTTAAAAAATCATAATCAAAAAGTTTAAAATTAGTAATACCTAATTGAAGCAAATGCATTGTAAGATTTGAACCTAGAGCTCCACAACCAATTATTGTTATTGTTGAATTTTTAGAAATATTTTTTCCTTGTCCTGCTCTTTCCCAGTAATAAAAATCATTAAAAATCTTTATTTTTACTTTAGTTGCATTTTTCATTAATGACTTAATTAGATCTTTATTTATTCTGTGATTCCTTAGGGTCCAATAATCCCTTTTGTTAAATTTAATTGCAATTAAATTTTTTATTTTCAATAAATTTATTATCAAATAATTTATGGTTTTGTGTTCTTTAAAAAAACTTAATTGATCTGTATTCAATAATTTAAGGATATCTACATCCTCATTAGGAAAAAATTCATATTCTGTATTAAATAAAATAGCTTTTTCTTTGGCACCCTTAATGTTAAATACATTGGAGCTACAAATAAATTTTCTATTTGAAGTTGTATAAACATCATATACTTGCTTATCTTTTAAATTATTCGTATATACATCTAAATACTCTTCAGTGTTTAACCCCCAATAAGACTCAAATTCATCTAGGTATTCTTGTTTATTTTCACCTTTTAATCCTCTTTCAATTCTATTAATACCTTTTTCAATCAAATCAATTACCACTTCAGCAGGTATAGTTGGATTTGGTCGAGATACAGAATAATCATATACGCAAATTATATATTCATTATCAACACCAGGTAAGCCTTTTAACTTTTTATAATTACTGGGATGAGCTAACAATGTGCAGGGAGCATATGGAAAAATTTTTGGAAAAGCTAGATAAAAAATATCACAAGGACTATCTTTGTCTGTTTTTATTTCATAAACATCTTGCCATAAAGTTTTTTTTATTTCATATTTTTTTTCAAATTTTATTTCATTTGCTTTTCTAAATGTCCAGTTTTTCTCACTGATCTTATTTAAAACTGCATCTATAGAGTTGTTATATTTTTCTTCAAATACATTTATCATAATAGCAAATAATTAATTAGCCTGAAGTTGCAGAGGTTATTATTACAGGATTATTTTGATTGTTAGGTTTTTTATCATCGGATTTAGGAAACCTTAAGCCAAATATTTGTCTATATATTTCAGAAGCAATACTTTCACTAGTTTCATCTAATGCTTTTCTGATTTCAATTAACACATCATTCAAGATATTGACAAATGAAGCTTTATCTTCATTTGGTTTGTTGTACCATAAGTCTTCATTTACTTTAGGCTTAATTAATGGTATACTTGCTAAACATTTATGCAAAATATTTTCTAGTGTTTGATGAAATGTCTGATCTTCTCTCTTGCTTTCATCATAAGTAATAAAGTCTCGACATACTAATAAAGTTAACTCAAATCCAGATACACCAAACTCTTTATTTAGTTCAGTTTCTTGATAATCTTTTAACGCTTTTAAATACATTATGATTCTTTTCATTTGATCACCATGCACATCTTTTTTCTCTAAAAAATATTTTGTATTAGCTTTGGGATCACTTTCTATCCAACCCGACTCTTTATGCGCTAATTTAGGAATAAAGTCTTCATTGTCAAAATCTTTTATATAAATTGGTAAATCAACATGATAATTTTTAGAATAAATTACTCTAACACAAGTATCTTTCTCTTCTACTACTCTACCTGCAGAAACTGCATCAACAATTTGCGTATGAGCTTCATCTACATCAGGCCATGTAGTGTCATCGTTAGGATCAATATCTTTATTTTTTATGTATATGCCGTCATCAATATCATACTCATCATCTAAAGGATTAACTGTTGTTCTCATTGCCATTGACCCTTGAATATGAAATTTAGGTTGATTTTCTCCTAATGTATTTTGAAAATAGTTTTTTATATCCTTTCTTAGAGCATCTCTTGAGCTCCTAAGATTTTTTTCTTTTGCAGATGTTAGGTCAATTTTATCAAAAAATTCTAAAAATTCCTTAGACATATCAGCCATTTTTGACATTCTCCTTATTTTTAAAAAGTTCTTTTATTAAGTTATTATTAAAATTATTAACAGCTAGCTCTTTTCCTGACCTAATTAATTGACTTTTACTTAATTGATCTGTTGAATCCATAGCTTTAGGCAAGTTACAATAACATTTTGGATCTAAACGTAGATAGTTTTTGTCTTTTAACATAAATTTTGCAATAAAGGCGTCTCTTAATGCAGTTCCCTGTAATGCCATTGATACTAATTTTTCACCCCAAGATAGTATTCCTTTATTAAGAGGTAAAAATGGTAAAAATTTCGACTCTTTAATATCTAAATTAAAAGTAGGTGTTGCAATAGATAACATTCTTATATCTTCTATATTTATCCCTATATGTCTTTGAGCATCAACTAAAGCACAGACCGCAGGATTGTTTGCAAACATTCCACCATCTACAAATAGTTCATATGTATTTAAATTGGGGACATCTATTTTTGCAACAGGAAAAAAAGTAGGAGCAGCTGAACTTGCAAGAGCAATATCAGCTAATTTATATTGATTGTGTTGATTAAAGTTAGTATTATAATCTGTTTTAAAAATACGAGGATGTCCATTTGATAAATTTAGAGCAGGCACTATAATATATTTTTCTCTTTCGTGAATATCTTTTAATTTTAAATCTCCAAAAAATTGATACAATTCAGCTTTAAGAGATTTATTTCTATATTTGGGAATAAAGAACTGTCGAATAAACCTAATTCCTATATATTTATTAGGAAACACTTTATCTCCTAATTTTTCATAAATTTCTAAAATAGTTTGAGCTGATTCTCCCTTGGCAAGAGCTAACGCTATAATTGAACCAGTACTAGTTCCTGCAAACATGTCAAAAACGTCCGCACATTTAACATTAAATTTATCTTCCAATTCAGCAAGACATGCTATAGTGCATAAACCCTTATACCCTCCACCATCTAAACTTAATATTTTAAAGGTCTCTTTTGAGCTATTTTCGTTTTCTTGATTATTCGTATTCATAAACGTTAAAACCTTTTCATTCTAGCCACAACTTGACCAATACTTTTAATATCATTACTGTTTGTTGTTTCTTCTGGATAATCTTTGTTATCAGAAATTATTCCTATTCCTTGCACGGATATTTGAAGGCTTTTTACTAAGACATATTACTCTATACAGCAATTGATATAAAACTCTGCGAAATTATGTTGAAACCGACTGCCAATTTACACTAGACACCTAAATTTATAAGTACTCTAGATTTAATTTATAATAAATATATCTCTAAGTAAATTCAAAAGTTGCACAATTCTCAAAGTAACTGCAACTTATTCTGGGTTCAACGTAGTTTGTCGTGATGTGTCATGATATAAAGTATGGACATAAATAAAATTTTAAAAATCAGACAGTTTAAGGCTATAGAGCTTGAAGA